>JALYJS010000453.1 GCA_030799345.1 Pseudomonadota bacterium
TCCTCCGGTGCACTGCTGCCGCAGAACCCGACCGAACTTGCCGCCGAGCGGGCGCGCTGGCAGCGCCGCGTGGACCGGTTGCTGATGGGCCTCAAGGAACGCGACCGGCAGATCGCCGAGCGTGATCGCAGGATCGCGGAACTCTCCGCGCAGCTCACCGCCCGTCCGCTCGAACCCGAGCGGCTCGATGCCGGACTCGCTGACATCGGCGACGTGATCGATGCAGCGCTGACTGAGACGCCGCGCGCTGACGCGCCGGCCACCGCGACCGACCTGACCGGCGAATTTCCGCAGCTCGACATGCGCGCGACCGCGGCGCCGGCGGCGGAGGCCATCCCGAGCGTGCGCCGCTACCTGATCGGCGTCGATAACGTCGGCCAGGTGCACGAGGTGGCGCGCTATCGCGTCAACATCGGCCGCACCCAGGACAACGACATGCGCATCGTCGACCCGACCGTCAGCCGCTTGCATGCGATGCTGACGCTGCGCGGCGGCGACGCGATGCTGGTGGATGCGAACAGCCGCAACGGCGTGTTCGTCAACGGCATCCAGGTGCGCTATGCGAAGCTCGAGGACGGCGATCTCGTGACCTTCGGCACCGTGCGGTACCGTTACCGGGTCGGCAGCACGGCTACGGCCGCGGCTTACTCCGGCTGAGGCTGCAACCGGCCGATCTGCCGTAGCGCGACCAGCGCGACCAGGCACAGCACCAGGAGCACCATCGACAGCGGCACCGGCGAATGCCCGGTGAAGGCTGCGACGAGCTGTGTCGCCGTCGCCGCCGTCACGAGCTGCAGGAACCCCAATAGTCCGGAAGCCGCACCGGCAATCGCCGGAACGCAGGCGATCGCGCCGATCGTGGAGGAGGGCGCGGCGATCGCGTTTGCAAAGCCGAGCAGCATGCCCGGCACGAACAGCGTGAGTGGATGCCAGATGCCGGCTACCGCGAAAGCCGCCATGGCGGCCACGCCGGCGAATGCGAGCACGGCGCCGCTTCGCATCATGCGCGGACGGCCGATGCGGTTCGAGAAACGGGCGGCGACGAAGAATCCTGCGAAGGACGCGAGCGCCGGGAAAAAGAGCAGCAGGCCGAACCGCGTCGGCGACACGCCGAGCACGTCGATCGCGACATACGGCGCGCCGGTGACGAAGGTATAGATCATGCTGACCATGCACGATCCGAACACGAGATAGCTGACGTATTCGCGCGAGCCGAGCAGCCGCCGGTAATTCGACCAGAACCGCAGCGAAGGCCCCGCCGCCGGATCCGCCGGCCGGGTCTCGCGCAGGTTGCGCGCGGCGAACAGCAGCACGACGCAGCCGAGCAGCCCGGAAAGCGCGAACACCGCGCGCCAGTCCAGCCACTCGATCGCGAGGCCGCCGAGCGTCGGCGCCAGCATCGGCGCGAGCAGGATGGCGGTCGCCGTCGCCGCGAGTGCGCCCGCGGCCTTGGCGGGGCCGAAGTGATCCAGAATCGTCGCCCGCATCACCGACATGGCGGCGCCGCCCCCAAAAGCCTGCACGATGCGGGCCGCCACCAGCCATTCGAGCGTCGGTGCGACGATGCCGGCCAGGCTGCCCGCGATGAAGAGTCCGAGCGATACCAGCACGATCGGCCGGCGTCCGAAGCGGTCGGACAGCGGGGCGATGGCGAGGTTGCCACAGGCGATCGCGAGGATCGAGAGGCTGATCAGGAGCTGCGCGGCCGCGGCTGTCACGCACATCGCGTCGGTGATCGCCGGCAGGGCCGGCAGCAGCACGTGCAGGCCGAAAGTGCCGATGGAGCCGATCACCGCGGAGCCTGCGATCAGCCGGCGGGAAGCGTCGCGTTTCTGCAAGCAGGGATTCCGGTCGTTGCCGGCATCTTGGGGTGTCGACCAGGGGCTCGCAACCGGGTGGATCACACACCGCTTGACAAATAGTTAAACATTTATTGAAATGTTTAACCATGAACCGGGACCGGGCAGTAAAATCGCTGGCGGCGCTGGCGCAGGGTACGCGGCTGGAGGCCTTCCGCCAGCTCGTGCAGGCGGGGCCCGACGGGCTCGCTGCCGGCGATCTGGCCGAGCGTCTCGGCATCTCGCCGCCGGCGCTGTCATTCCACCTGCGTGGGCTTGCGCAGGCTGGCCTCGTGCGGGGGCGCCAGCAGGGCCGGTTCATCTATTACTCCGCGGCCTTCGACGCGATGCAGTCGCTGGTCGATTTCCTCACCGAGAACTGCTGCAGCGGCTCGTCGTGCGCACCGGCGCGCGTGCCGCGCAGGAATCCCACCAGGAGAACCGCATGAAGCGCTTTCACGTACACGTCGCTGTCGACGATCTCGCCGGCAGCAAGGCTTTTTATAGCCGCCTGTTCGGCGCCGAGCCGGCGGTCGTCAAGCACGACTATGCCAAGTGGATGATCGAGGATCCGCGCATCAATTTCGCGATCTCGACCGGCCGCGATCGCGGCGGCATCGAGCATCTCGGGCTGCAGGCCGACAGCGCCGAGGAGCTCGCCGAGATCCGCGAGCGCCTGGTCTCGGCGGGCAATGCCGTCGACGACGAGCCCGGCGCGAATTGCTGCTACGCACATTCCGACAAGCACTGGGCTGTGGATCCGCAGGGCATCGCCTGGGAGTCATTCCACACGCTCGGTGACGTTGCGCACTACGGCGATGACCACGGACCCGCCGCGAAGAAAACCGAACGTGCCTGCGGCACCGGCAGCGGCTGCTGTGCGAACTAGCCGATGGAGCGTCCCTGGAACGTGCTGTTCCTCTGCACCGGCAATTCGGCGCGCAGCATTCTTGCCGAGTCACTGCTCAATTACTGGGGCAAGGGCCACTTCCGCGCTTACAGCGCCGGCAGCTTTCCGGCCGGGCGCGTCAACCCGCTCGCGCTCGAGCTGCTCGCGCACATGAGCATCCTGGCAGAGGGCGCGCGCAGCAAGAGCTGGGACGAGTTCGCCGGGGCCGGCGCCGTGGAGTTCGATTTCATCATCACGGTCTGTGACAACGCCGCCGGCGAGGTGTGTCCGGTCTGGCCGGGGCAGCCGGTGACCGCGCACTGGGGCGTTGCGGATCCCGCCGCCGTGACCGGCAGTGAGGCCGAGAAGATGCTGGCATTCCGCGACGCATTCCGCGCGCTCGAGCACCGGATCCGTATCTTTGCCAACCTCCCGGGCGCGTCGCTGCAACGGTTGAAGACCCGAAGCGACCTCGAACGCA
>JALYJS010000478.1 GCA_030799345.1 Pseudomonadota bacterium
CTGAATCGCGACTGCAGTTTCCTCGACGCGGTGCTGGACGGCGTCTTTACGGTGCCGGGCGACGGTTGCGTCGATTACGCGGCGACGCTCGCCGCACTCGAGCGCGCGAACTACCGCGGCTGGCTCGTGGTAGAGGCCGAACAGGACCCGAGCGTCGCGCCGTCCGCCCATTATGCGAGCCTCGGTTACCGGAATCTGCGTCGCTTCGCGGGCCTGGACAAATGACCCTGCGGACCAGCCGCATGCGTCGAAGACTGCTCGGCTCGGCATTGGCCGCGGCCGTGCTCCGGCCATTACGCGTGTTCGCGGCTGCGCCGGGCTATCCGCGCCTGATGGAAGGGCCGATGATCGGCGGCGTCACGCCCGATTCGATCACGTTCTGGGGCCGCGTCAGCGGCGAGCTCGACGTCGACGTCGAGTACTCCACCGACCCGATGTTCTCGGATCCGCAACGGAGCGCCAGCGTCCGCGCCACTTCCGGCGCCGATTACACCGTGCGCGTGACCGTCACGGGTCTCGCGCCAGCAACCCGCTATTACTACCGGCTGCGCGTCGACGGCATTGCCGACCGCTACCGACTGACGCCATTCTGGACGCGCACGGCGCCGGCCGCTCGCACCGCGTTCCGCGTCGCCTTCGGATCCTGCGCCCGGCACCAGCTCGACGCCGAGCAGCCGGTATTTCACGCGATCGCGGCGGCAGAGCCGGATCTCTTCTTCTGGCTCGGCGACAACATCTACGCGGACACCACCTCTCCCTGGGTGTTCGCGGAGGACTACCGGCGGCAGCGCGCGATTCCCTCGACGCTGCCCTTGATGCGTACGGTGCCGCAGCTCGCGATCTGGGACGATCACGACTTCGGGCTCAACAATTCCGATCGCAGCAACCCGATGCGCGAACATACGCTCGAGGCATTCCGCAATTACTGGGCGAATCCGGCAGGCGGGCTGCCCGAATGCCCCGGCGTTTTCTTCCAGTACACCTACGGCGGCGTAGACTTCTTCTTCCTGGACGGTCGCTATTACCGCACGCCGAACGCGGATCCGGATGGGCCGGAGAAGACGCTGCTCGGCGCCTGCCAAGGCGACTGGCTGCGCCAGGCGCTGCTCGCCAGCCGGGCGCCGTTCAAGGTGCTCGTTTGCGGCAGTGGCTGGTCTACCGAGGACGGCCCCACGGGCGACACCTGGGGGGCATTCCTGCGCGAACGCGACGCACTCTTCGATTTCATCCGCGACCGCGGCATCGAAGGCGTTTTCTGCCTGTCAGGCGACACGCACTTCGGCGAGGTAAACTGCATCCCGTGGTCGGCGCGCGGCGGCTACGATTTCTATGACTTCGTCAGTTCTCCGCTCGCGCAGGCGACCGGCACGTCGTTCCTGGCATCGGAGCCGGAGTTGCGCATCCGTTCACCGTATTTCCGCACCGTGAATTTCGGCCTGCTCGACTTCGAATGGGAGCCGGAACCGCGCGTGCGGTTCTCGCTGCGCGACCAGCGCGGCGACCCGGCCTTCGCTCCTCTGACGCTGACGCCGTCAGAATTGAAGAACGGCGTCGAGAGTTGGCGCTCGAAGATCGATCCGCGCGAACTCGAGCGCCGGGAACGGCTCGGACTCAGTCGCTGAGCCCGAGCGCTTCCGCAATCGCGCGCCAGGACACGTACTTGTAGTTCTGGCGCTCCGCCGGCGGCGTCAGATTGCGGCCGTCCTGGACGACAAGCAGGCCGTCAGGATACTTGGGGCCCAGCGGCCGGCTGGTGATCTCGAGCCCGTCCGTTTCGGCCACGCCGTCGACGCCCCGATCCGGATCGGCCACGATGTGGAACATACCGACGAACTCATGGTTGCCTTCGCGCCGGTACACCGCATAGTTGTCCGCGCCCTGGTTCGACACGACGAGGTAACCCTTGCCGTCACGCCCGTGCCAGATCGCGACCCCTTCGATGTCGCCCACGAGGCCGTTCGGCCCGTCGATGCGGTCGATTTCCGTGCGTGTATCGCCGCCGTCGGGCTCGGCCGAGTACTTCCAGAAGCCGCCGTCCTCCTCCGCGATGTACAGCGCCCCGGTTTCGTCATCCGCCACACATCCTTCCGACTGCGTGCCCACCAGGAAATCCCGCACCGGTTCGGCCGCCATCCGGCCGTTGTCATCGAAAATCCGCCACTGGCGGAACAGCCCGTCGTCCGAGTTATTGATGAATACGAAGTAACTGCCTGACTTCGCACTGCGGTACAGGCACATGCCGTAGGGATCGTCGAGTCCGGTCGGAACCGGCGGCGCAGCTCGCGCGAGCTTCAGCGTCGACGTGTCGAGCAGGTATAGCGCGAGGCTCTTGTCGGTGCGATTGCTGGCGCCCACGAGGGTCACGGTCCTGCCA
>JALYJS010000501.1 GCA_030799345.1 Pseudomonadota bacterium
CCTCACGGCCGGATGCCGGCGACCGTCGAGGCGTACGAGAACTACCTGCAGGGCCAGTACTTCTTTCATCGACGCACATCGGGGGACGTCGAGCGTTCGGCCGGGTATTACGAAGACGCCGTTGCCATGGACCCCGGTTACGCGCGGGCCTGGGCGGCGCTGGCCGGCGCGTACTCGGTGCTGGCGTATGACGATCCCAAGAGTGCCGGCGTGCTGCTGGACAAGCAGTTCAAGGCGGCGTCGAAAGCAGTCGCGCTCGACCCGACTCTGGCGGAAGCGCATGCGCGGTTGGCGCGATTTTACTACTGGACGAACAACATCGCGGCCGGTAGACGGCACTCGCAGCTGGCCGCGACCCTCGATCCTGACAACCCCCTGGTGCTGGGCGGCATGGCCGATGCGGCCATGACTCGCGGGGATTTTGAATCGGCAATCGACTCATGGCGCCGGTCGATCGCGCGGGACCCGCTGGCCACTCCCGCCCGGATCAATCTGGCGCTGACTCTGGCCGCCGATGGTCAACTCGATGAGGCACTGCCCGAACTGCGCAAGGTGATGGATTTGCGGGCGGACAACAGCCCTGACATCAAACTCGAAATCGTGCGGGTGCTCATTCTGTCCGGCCGATTCGACGAAGCGCAGTCCGAACTCGCAACGATCCCCGCAGGCAAGTTCCGTGATCAGGGGCTCGCCCTGCTGTACGAGCTTCCTGCCCGAAGAGCGGAAGCCGTTGCCGCACTCGAGCGTCTGGCTGCGGCTGAGGCCATGGATACTCGTGATGCCATCCGGCTGGCTGATGCTTATTCCAATCGTGGAATGCGTGAACAGGCATTTGCCGTTCTCCAGGCCAGCAAGAAGGACAGCGCACACAACCGGATCTTTGGGGTCGAAACGGCCTGGAGCTTCCGGGCAGACCTTCGTATCGCACCTTTCCTGAAGCCATTACACAGCGATCCGCGCTGGGACGAGCTGGTGGCACCGTAGATCGACACCCGGATGAAACTGGGCTTCCAGATCGGCGCCCGCCCTCCTCACCGAACCCACTTAAAAGGGGTCGCATCCCCTTGAAGAGGGGACGCGACCCCTTTCAGGGGAGCAGCAGTGTGCTGCCGGTCGTGCGGCGCGCTTCGAGGTCGTGATGCGCCTGGGACGCCTGGGCGAGCGAATAGGTCTGGCCGATATGGATCCGCACCTTGCCGCTCGTGACGACTTCGAACAGCTCCCGTGCGCCGCGCGCGAGTTCCGATGACTTCGCCGTGTAGTGAAACAGCGTGGGCCGCGTCAGGAACAACGATCCGCGGCGCGTCAGCTCAAGCGGCGGAATCGGCGGTAACGGGCCCGAGGCATTGCCGTAGCTCACCATCAATCCGCGCGGGCGCAGGCAGTCGAGCGAGGCGAAGAACGTGTCCTTGCCGACGCCGTCGTAAACAACCGACACGCCCTTCTTCCGCGTGATCGTCTGGACGCGTGCGACGATGTCCTCGCGCGTGCTGACGATCGTCTCGGCCGCGCCGTTCTCGCGCGCAAGGCCGGCCTTCTCGTCCGTGCTCACGACCGCGA
Source organism: Pseudomonadota bacterium (assembly GCA_030799345.1). GTDB lineage: Bacteria > Pseudomonadota > Gammaproteobacteria > Steroidobacterales > Steroidobacteraceae > SCUD01. Next base: position 1,561 of record JALYJS010000501.1, read on the forward strand.
TGACCTTTGCGCCGAGTGCCGACGCCCATTGCGTCGCTATGAGTCCGACGCCGCCCGCAGCGGCGTGCAACAGAATGAACTCGTTCCGCCTCACCCGATAACAACGCCGCAGCAGGAACCAGGCCGTCAAGCCCTTCAGCATCATCGCCGCGGCCTGCTGATCCGAGATCGACTCGGGCAATGGCACGAGACGCGCCGCATCGACGATGCGCTCCTCCGAATACGCGCCCGCCTTGTCGCCGGCGTAGGCGACGCGATCGCCTTCCTTGAATTTCGTGACGCTGCGGCCGGCTTCGACCACGACTCCTGCCGCTTCGCGGCCGAGCACGGCCGGCAGCTTCACGGCATACAGGCCGGAGCGCTCGTAGGTATCGATGAAATTGACGCCGATCGCGGTGTGGCGAACGCGAAGCTGGCGGGCGCCCAGTTTGCCAATCGGCACGTCCTCGTACCGAAGCACCTCGGGGCCACCGTAC
>JALYJS010000502.1 GCA_030799345.1 Pseudomonadota bacterium
AAACGTGTCGTAGCCCCAGGGCATCGAGTTGATCCAGGTCCGGCCCATGCCATAGCTCTGCCAGTATCCGTAACGGAAAGGATCGTAGCCGCCGTACGCGTAGGACGGCATCCACACCCGCCCGTAACTGGGCTCGTCGTGCCACTCGCCGTAGCGATCGAGTTCTTCGTATTCGTAGCCGGTCGCAAGCTGTTCCGTTGACGGCGCAACGTCAGCGAGCTGTAACTCGCGCTCGAGAACAAAGTCGTCGAAGGCATCGGCCGCGCGTGGCGTGGCGAGACTTGCGAGCGCCTGGCGCCCCTCGAGCCGCACGCGCTGGCCGTCGGCGATCCGCACCGGGCCGCCCGCAGTCAGCGCTTCCGCGGAACCGCCGCGCACGGTGAGATCGGTCGTGCTCTCCGCCGGCACGGCGATGCGATATTCGCCCGGCTCGCGCAGCGTCAGTGTCGTGTTGGGCGTGGCGACCACGAAGGTCTCGTCGTCGTAAAGCTCCCGCAGGTGCACGCTCGCCGTTCCGCGGGTCAGCTCGACCCGGGCGGTCGTCGCATCGAGAGTGACGATGGAAAGTTCGGTGCGCTCGTCGAGGCGGAGCGTTGCGATGCCGAACGTGAGTTCCGCGCGTCCGCCGCCATCGGTGACGAGGCGATCGCCCGGAATCAACGGACGGTCGGGCAGGTCGGAAGTCGCCACCTCCTGCGCAGCACGGAACGCGACCTGGCCTTCGACATAGCCCAGTCGAGCGATGCGCTCTGGCGATTCGAGCGGCTCGCCCCAGGCGAGGCTCGATGCCGCGAGCGCCAGTACCAGCAGTGTGCGGGGCAGCATCATGGCGATTACATCATAGGCCTGTCAGGTGAATGGCGGCTGAATGACAGTGTTTTTGACTGGGGAACCGGGGGCATGTTCCGGCGAAAGTGCTATAATTTGCGGCGTGAAGAGTGGAGCTTCAGCTCCCGCCAACCGACCTGATGGGCACGGTGGTACCTCCTGCCAAAGGAGCACACGGCCGCAAGGCAAACGTAAATTTCAGCCGGTTGGGTAAAGCAAGAACGCAACCGCCGCCAGCGCGATCACGATGGCCGCGATGGCCAGCCACTTCAGCCAATTGACCCGCCGATTGTCCAGGTCCGGGAACTGAAAGTCCGGGTCGACGCGGCGGGTCATGGGATCAACCAGTTACGCTCAAGCTGCGCGTCGGGCACGTTTTGGCCGACCGCGACGCGGGTGTGCAGGATGCGCCACTCGAACCGGGTCATAGCCGGCCAGATCTTCAGCTACGCCTAACGAAAACGGATTACGAACCGTAACGCCGCCGTAGTTGGCGTGATCCTGAAGATCCTCCGTCAGCAGCAGGGAGCAACCTTGCAGCTGTGCGGCGCCGACGATGAGGCAGTCCCACCAGTTCAAGTGATGGCGCTGTTCAATCTCAAAGGCGCGATGTAGAAGTTCAGCGCTAATCGGCTGAGGATTCCAGGCAAGCAGGCTGCGGACGTAGTCCCAGACCACGGCTTGCGCCGGCACCGGCTTGGCCAGGCGGGTCAACGTCACGTAGCACTCGTTCAGGACCTGCGTGCTCACGCGACCCCGTTGCTCATGCCACAGGCGTTCGATCCACTGCGCAGCAATTGGCTGCTTCTGCGCCTCGCGTCCCTGGCGTGCGTAGACGAAGACATTCGTGTCAACGAAAACGAGAGCGGTCATTGAGCTCCTCTCGTGTGGGGGGGCGTCCCTCGATCCATTCAAAATCGAGGGGCTTGATCGACTGGAACCGCCGCATCGCCTCGTTGTAGTCGCGGACTTCGCGCATGTGCTGCTGCAGGATTTCGCCGAGCAGGCGCGAGACGCTCTTGCCGCGCTCGGCCGCGTAAATTCGCGCCCACGCGGCCGTTTTCTCGTCGAGCGTAATGGTCACATTCTTCATCCGGGCGCTTCGGGCAGGCATGCATGGAAATATACACGAACATAGTGTAATTACTAGATGCACGGGGTCGCGGCCAGAATCAATGATTTAGACTCCCGCCATGGCCGACACCCAGATCGAACTGCGGCAGGTTTCGAAGACCTACGATGCCGCCGGCCGCGGCCCGCCGGTGCTCGACGGCGTCGACGTCAAGATCGCCAAGGGCGAGTTCGTCGTGCTGGTCGGCCGCAGCGGGTCGGGCAAATCGACGCTGCTGAATCTCATTGGTGCGATCGACGTGCCGACGGCGGGCGAGATCTTGATCGACGGCGTCGAGATCGGTGCGCTCGATGAGCAGGCGCGCGCGCTGTTGCGAAGGCAAAAGCTCGGTTTCGTGTTCCAGTTCTTCAACCTGATTCCGACGCTGACCGTCGCGGAAAATCTGTTGCTGCCGCTCGAGCTGAATGGCCGCACCGGCGCGGCCGCGAGCGCTCGCGTCGGCGAGATGCTGGCTGAGGTCGGGCTGGCAGATCGTGCGGACCGGTTTCCTGACGAGTTGTCGGGAGGCGAGCAGCAGCGCGTCGCGATCGCGCGGGCTATCGTGCATGAGCCGCGGATCGTTCTTGCC
>JALYJS010000001.1 GCA_030799345.1 Pseudomonadota bacterium
CCAGGCGAATCGCTCGCGCTGGTCGGCGAGAACGGCTCGGGCAAGACGACGTTGATCAAGCTCCTGACCAAGCTTTACCTGCCGACCAAAGGCCGCATCCTGCTCGACGGACAGGATCTGCGCGAATGGGACGAAGCCACGCTGCGTCAGCGCATCGGCGTCATCTTCCAGGACTTCACGCGCTACCAGCTGATGCTCGGCGAGAACATCGGCGCGGGCGACGTGCGCTATTTCGAGGACGAAGCGCGCTGGCGCGAGGCGGCGGAGAAGGGCATGGCTGCGCCAACGGTCGCCGAGTTGCCGCTCGGCTATCACACGCCGCTCGGCAAGTGGTTCAACGACGGGCGCGAACTCTCGGGCGGCCAGTGGCAGAAGATCGCGCTCGCACGCGCCTTCATGCGATCGGAGGCCGACATCCTGGTGCTGGATGAGCCGACTGCCGCCATGGATGCGGCCGCAGAAGCCACCGTCTACGAACACTTCCGCGCGCTGACCGCGGGCCGGATCGCCATCCTGATCTCGCACCGCTTCTCAACGGTGCGCATGGCGGACCAGATCGTCGTGCTGCAGAACGGCCGCATCATCGAGCGTGGCAGCCATGAGGAACTCATGCGCGCGAACGCACTGTATGCGCACCTGTTCTCGTTGCAGGCGCGGGGTTACCGCTAGGACTGGGCAGGCGCCGCGGGTCCGCTGACCGTTCGAGGGTTGGATCAGTCCATTCATAGGTATTCACCTACAGCAATACCTGTCGGCAACCGTTCATAATTTGTCCGGTCAAATTTGTCGTTCGATCATGCTGAAGTCCGAGGTATTCCATGCAAAAGCGCGTATCGGCATTGTCAGCCCTGTGCGTGGCGTTGATGCCGTGGCTCGGCCAGACGGCAGAACCATCGATGTCTGACCAGGCGAAGGCTGTGGAAACGAAGTCGACGGTGGTCGCGCCGTTCAAGGCCGATTCGGACATGCAGGCGGTACTGGATGCTTTGGCCGCCATGAAAGGCAAGCCTATTGCAACGCTGGGGCCAGCCGAAGCGCGCAGACAGCCGACACCGACCGATGCCGTGATGGCCGTGCTCGAGAAACAGGGCAGGGATACGGCACCGACTGCCCTCGTGCCCGGCGTGACCAGTGTCGACAGCACCATCCCCGGCCCGGCGGGCAAGCTGCCGGTACGGATCTACACTCCGGCCGGCAACGGACCGTTCCTCGTCATCGTCTACTTTCACGGCGGCGGCTGGGTCATCGGCGACAAAAATGTCTATGACGGGGGTGCCCGGGGGCTCGCCAAGGAGGCAGGCGCCGTCGTGGTGTCGGTCGACTACCGGTTAGGTCCTGAAGCCCCGTTTCCCGCCCAGCACGATGATGCGCTTGGCACCTACAGGTGGGCTCTTGAGAACGCATCATCCATCAAGGGCGACCCCACGCGCATGGCGATTGCCGGAGAGAGCGCGGGCGGTAATCTGGCTATCGCCACCGCCATCGCAGCCCGTGATCAGAAACTGACGATGCCATTGCACGTCGTTTCGGTCTATCCGATCGCGCAGTTGACCGATTTTTCCACGGCCTCCTACGTTGACAGCGCGCAAGCCAAGCCGCTTAACAAGCCGATGATGCAATGGTTCGCTCGGCACGCATTGCGCAAACCGGCCGACAAGAAGGATCCGCGCATCGATCTCGTGCATGCGGACCTCAAGGGCCTGCCACCCGTAACACTCATCAGTGCGAGGATCGATCCGCTCCGCAGCGATGCAGACATGCTCAAAGCCTCACTCGAGAAAGCCGGTGTCAAGGTCATGCACACGACTTACGAAGGCGTGACCCACGAGTTCTTCGGCATGGCCGCGGTGGTGGCCAAGGCGAAAGACGCTCAAAGGCTAGCGGGCACGCAATCGAAGGAGTCGCTGGTCGCCAAGTGGCGTTAAGCCGGGTCGCGTACGAACGCGACTACGTCGCTGAGCACCGGCTCCAGGCGGCGCAGCGGACGTGCGAATGCGCCAATCAGCGTGTAGTGGCTCGCCTTGGCGTAGATCCGGAGCGTCACCGGCACGCCCGCAGCGTTCAGTTTTTCCGCCAGCCGTTTCGTGTTGCGTTCGGGATTGACGATATCATCGTCTACTGCGACGCCGAGAAACGATCGGGGCGCAGTCCCCGAAACGTGATCGATCGGCTGCGAGTCTGCAGGATAATCCGGATGATGGAATACCAGTTGCGCGTCCACGTCCGTCGTCGGCAGGAAGTCATACGGCCCGGCCAGTCCGATCCAGCCGGCCAACGCCGAGGGCGCAAGCCCTGCCGTGGAAAGCCAACGCGGATCGAGCGCGAGCATGGCGGCGTTGTATGCGCCTGAACTGTGCCCCATCACGTACAAGCGCCGGGTATCGCCGCCGTAGCGCGGCGCCTCGCGCGCGGCCCAGGCAACAGCACGCGCGCAGTCGATCAGGAAATCCGGGTAGCGTACCTGTGGATACAGCCGGTAGCTCGCGACAATCGCGACGATTCCCCGCGCCGCCAGTGCCTCACCTATGAATTTGTAGTCGCTGCGCTCGCCCCGGGTCCACGTTCCGCCATGGAAAAACACCACAATCGGATAGCCGTCGCGCGCACCGGACAACGGTCGCGGCCGGTACACGTCGAGTTTTTCTCGCGAATGGGACCCGTATTCTAGGTTCACTGTTACCGTGTATGTGTCAGCCGGCACTAGCGAGTTCACGACATCAAGCGCCGTGCAGGCTCCGAGCACAGTGGCCAGCAGGGTCAGTGCGGCAACGGTCGCGGTGATACGCATCACTCAACCATAACCGCTCGCGGCATGAAAATGAGAATAGGCTGACATCAGGTGGAGCGCCTGTCGTACAGAATCGGCTGAATGCCCTTGAGATACTCGGCCGGTCGCGCTGCCCCAGGCGGTGTGATTCTCCGCGGTCAACCGCGGCGACAACCCTCATTGGAGACATGTGAATGACAAACCGCAACATGGAAGCTGATCGCGACAGGGACGCAAACAGGGACCCGATCACGGGCGCGCCGGGATCCCATCCCGTCGGTACGGGCCTGGGCGCTGCCGCAGGCGGCGTTGCCG
>JALYJS010000020.1 GCA_030799345.1 Pseudomonadota bacterium
GACTACGAAAGTACGACCCGGCACCGATGTCCGGAAGGGTGTCCGGACGGTGTCCGCGGACACGCCCAGCCAATCCGCGTATGCCGACACCCATCAGTATCAAACCTTAAATCAACGGCTTACGCGCTGCGCCTGTTTTGGCACGCGGATTGCAATGGTGAATACGAGTTGTTGAGTAAGCCATGAAGATAACGAGCCTCAGACCTTTGACGAAGCTCGGCGGAAGCGCCGGCTCGACGGCTGACGAATCCATTCGGGGCACCGAGGCCCAGGACGTCACCGTCGAGTCGGCGCCAAACCGCCGCAAGCGCTTCATCCAGATCGGCATCGGCGCAGGCGCGCTCGTGCTGGTCCTCGTCTTCATCGCGCTGTTCCGCGGCTGGGCCGCGTCCGAATTCACGATCCCGCGCGAGCGGCTGCGCATCGTCACCGTCACCGAGGGCCCGTTCGTGCGCGACGTCTCCGCGCAGGGCACCGTGGTCGCGGCCGTCAGCCCGACGCTGTTCGCGGTCGCGCCCGGCAATGTCAGTTACCTGGTCCGGGCCGGCGACACGGTCAAGAGCGGCCAGGTGCTGGCGACGCTCGTGAGCCCAACGCTCGAGAACGAGTACCAGAGCGAGCGCGCGACGCTCGACAGCCTCGACACGGCGTTGCAGCGCCAGAGCATCGACATCCGCCGGCAGAAGCTTCGCACCCAGGAAGAGGCGGACCTCGCCAACGTGCAGATCCGCGCCGCCGAACGCGAGTTCCAGCGCGCGCAGTCGGCCTGGGACAAGGGCGCGATCGCCGAGCGCGACCTGCGCCGCGCCGAGGACGAGCGCGAGTCCGCGCGGCTTTCCTACGAGCACGCACGCGAAACCGCCGCTCTCGAGCGCTCGAGCCTCGATCTCGACCTGCGCGCACGCCGGCAGGACCGCGAGCGCCAGGGCTTTGTCGTCGCCAACCTGAAGCGCCGCGTGGACGAGCTGTCGGTTCGTTCGCCGGTGGACGGCATGGTCGCGAATCTGGCGGCCGCCGAGAAAGCGAGCGTCACCGAGAATGCGCCGCTGCTGACGGTCGTGGACCTGACCGCCTTCGAGGTGGAGTTCCAGGTCGCCGACGTCTATGCCCGCGACATCAAGGCCGGCATGGAAGCGCAGATCGCGCTCGATGGCCAGCAGCATCAGGGGCTGGTCACCGCGATCTCTCCGGAAGTGCGTTCGAGCCAGGTGACCGGCCGCGTCAAGTTCGCCGGCACGCAGCCTGCCGGACTGCGGCAGAGCCAGCGCGGATCCATCCGCATCGTCATCGAGCAGCGCGCGAAGGCACGCAAGTTCGAGCGCAGTTCCGACATCACGTCGGGCACGCGCCAGGTTCATGTCGTCGACGGCGACCGCGCGGTGCTCCGCCCGGTCGAACTCGGCGCCGCTTCGGTCGGTGAGATCGAAGTGATCAAGGGGCTGGAGCCGGGCGAGCAGGTCGTCGTTTCCGGCCTCGGCGATTTCCGCGAAGCACCCGAAATCCTGATCAGCGACTGAGGAGCGATTTTCCCATGCTCGAAATGCAAGGTATCAGCAAGATCTACCGCACGGACCTGATCGAGACGCACGCACTGCGCGACTTCTCGCTAAAAGTCGGCGACGGCGAATTCGTCGCGGTCACGGGCCCGTCCGGTTCCGGCAAGACCACGTTCATGAACGTCGCCGGGCTCCTCGAAACATTCGACACCGGCACCTACAAGCTCGACGGCGAGGACGTGAGCCGTCTGTCCGACGAGGCGCGTTCGAAGCTCAGGAACGAGAAGATCGGCTTCATCTTCCAGAGTTTCAACCTGATCCCCGACCTCGACATCTTCGACAACGTGGATGTGCCGCTGCGCTACCGGCGCCTCACGAAGAAAGACCGCGAGCAGCGCATCAAGAGCGCGCTCGACGTCGTCGGCCTGACCTCCCGCATGCATCACATGCCTTCGCAGCTCTCCGGCGGCCAGCAGCAGCGGGCCGCGATCGCCCGCGCGCTCGCCGGCGATCCGCGCTTCCTGCTCGCCGACGAACCGACCGGCAACGTGGATTCGCTGATGGCGCGCCAGGTCATGGACCTGCTCGAGCAGATCAACGAGATGGGCACGACCGTGATCATGGTCACCCATGACCCCGAGCTCGCCCGCCGCGCGCACCGCAACGTGCACATCGTGGACGGCCAGATCTCGGACTTCCGGCCCTTCGAACCGCGGGAAGAAGCGCTGACCGGCATCGGCGTGGCGCCGGTCGCCGCCACGATGTCCCCGGCCTGAATCGCGGAGAGCACCCATGCTTGGTTACTACTTCCAGCTCGCCATCCGGAACCTGCGCCGCAATCCCGGCCTGACTGCATTGATGGTCGGCGCGGTCGCGCTCGGCATTGCGGTCTGCGTGATGACGCTGACGATGTATCGCGCGATGTCCGGCAATCCCATCTGGTGGAAAAACGACGTGCTCTACGCGGTCACCATGGATTTCTGGGATCCGAACCAGGACGCGCACGACCAGAAGCCCGAACTGCCGCCCTGGCAGCTCACCTATCGCGACGCGCTGGCGGTCATGGAATCCGATATTCCCGACCGCACGGTCCTCATGCACAAGGCGGTCGGCGTGCTTTCGACGGAGGACGGCGCAGTGCGGCCGGAGCGCGTGTTGACCCGCGTGACCAGCGCCGATTTCTTCGCCGCCTTCGATGTGCCCTTCCAGTACGGTGGCTCCTGGAGCGCGGAAGCCGACCGCGGGCCGGAGCCCGTGATGGTGATCTCCCGCGTGATGAACGAGAAGTATTTTGCCGGCGCGAACAGCGTCGGCAGGCAGATTCGCTGGGATGACCGGGAATTCCGCATCGTCGGCGTGCGCGATCACTGGCAGCCGATGCCGACGTTCTACGACGTCAACAACGGCAACCTCCAGGAATCGGAAGACGTCTACTTGCCGTTCGGCTGGAATGCCGCGGCCGAGATTTACAGCGCCGGCAACACCAATGGCTG
>JALYJS010000387.1 GCA_030799345.1 Pseudomonadota bacterium
CGCGACGGGCGACACCCAACGCGCTATTGACGAGGTCCACCGAGTGCTCAAGCCGGGAGGCCGCGCGATCATTTCGCACTTCTATCGGCGCCCGTCCTGGATGTGGACTGTGCACCGGCTGGGCCGCGAACCGATCGAGGCGCATGAAGAGGATCCGCCGGTCAACGAATTCTATACCGAGGAACAGATCCTCAACATGTTCCGCCGGTTCCAGGTCGTCGAGACCGCGCGCGAGCACCATCGCGCGCTACCGGTCGCCAAACGCGGCATTAAAGCGGCGCTATATCGCGGCATATTCGCGCCTATGTACAACCTTCTCCCCGAATCGATCGCGCTGCGCTACGCGTACAAGTATTCGGTCACCGCGATCAAGGCCTGAGACCGCCGTGCGTATCGCGGTCATGCTGCGGACGCTTGAGGAGAAAGGCGGGATCGGTGTCTACAGCAGGAATCTCATCGAGACCCTGCTAGACGTCGATGCGATCAACGATTACCTGCTGCTTTTTCGCGATCCCGCCCAGCTCGGGCGATATGCCGGCAACCCCCGCGTAACCGAGCACCTGCTGCAGGCGCATGGCAAGGCGTGGTGGGACCAGGTGAGCGTGCCGCGGGCTTGCCGTGAACTCGATGCCGACTTGATCCTGCATCCGAAGTTCACGGTGCCGTTGCTCACCGGCATACCGACCGTGATGGTGTTGCACGGCGCAGACTGGTTCCTGCCCGATGCGGCGCAGTTCTACGGCCGACTGGACCGCGCCTACATGCGCGTCTTTATGCCGCTATACCTGCGGCGGGCCGCCGTCGCGATTTCGGTGTCGCAACTGACCACAGACGACTTCCGCCGAATCTTTCGCCTGCCGGAAGGGAAGGTCCGCACCGTATATTTCGGGCCCGCACGGCATTTCCGGCGCGTGACCGATCCACAGGCCATCGCCGCCGTGCGGCAGAAGTACGGTTTGCCGGAACGCTACCTGTTGACGCTGTCAAAGGTCGGCGGCGCCGGCCGCAAAAACATCCGCGGCATCTTCGATGCCTTCGCAAGTCTCCACGGCCGCATTCCCCACAAGCTTGTTATCGGCGGCAAGGACTGCGAACGGTTTCGTGAAGACTACGAATTGCCCGCGGACGGGTGGGGAAAGAACGTCGTGTTTCCTGGATGGATCGACCAGGCAGACCTGCCCGCCGTGTACAGCGCGAGCGAACTGTACCTCTATCCGTCGATGCAGGAAGCATTTCCCATACCGCTCACTGAGGCCATGACCTGCGGAACGCCGATCATCACATCGCGCGCCAACGGACTCGAGGAAATAGCGGGCTCCGCAGCGCTGCTGGTCAATCCTCAGGATCCTGCGGCGATTGCTGCCGCGATCCAACGCGTCATCGGCGATGCCGCGCTGCGCGCGCGACTGGTTAATGTCGGGCTCGAACGCTCGCAGTTATTCTCGTGGGACTCCTGCGCAAGGAAAACTCTCGCGATACTCGAAGAGGCCGCGGGCAAGCCGGGCCGACACGGAATGCCGCAACAGGGGCGGGCGTGAAAAGCATCGAGCAATTACAGGAACCCGCCGGACCGCTGCTCGTCGTCGCACCGCACATGGACGACGAGACGCTCGGCTGCGGTTTGCTGCTGGCCGCCCACCCGCGCAAGGAGCACCTGCACTTGCTGTTCGTGACCGATGGCTCGCATTCGCCCGAGCCGAGCTCCGGTGCGGATGACGCAGCACGCCGCGAGCTCGCGCGAACACGCGAACAGGAGGCGCGAGGGGCCATGGCCGTGCTCGGGATTCCTGCCGATAACGCCAGCTTTCTCGGTTTCGAGGACGGCACGCTCGCAAGCCGCAAACCGGCACTGCGAGCGGCGCTGGTCGAGCAGATCCGGCGCGTCGACGCGGGCACTGTGCTCGTGCCTTTTCGTTATGACCGTCACCCGGACCATCTGGCGATCAGTCATGCGGTTGCCGATTCGCACCGTGATGGCGCCATTTCGGCATCCATGATCGAGTACTTCGTGTACAGCCAGTGGCGTCTGCTGCGCGGCGGCGACGTCCGGGACTATCTACCGGCGGCGGACCTACGTCTGCGTCAGCCGACAAACGAAACTGCGTCGCTCAAGCGGCGCGCACTCGAATGCCATAGAAGCCAGGTCAGTTGCTACTTCGACTGGCAGACACGCCCGATTCTGACGCGCGAACTCGTGGAACGCGTCTGCGCGGAACCGGAGGTTTATCTGCTGCACGACGCCAGGCGACCTGGCCGGAAGGCGCTGGCTCGCTCCCGGACCTGGGTACCCGTGGCGCACCGGCTGGAGCCGTGGCTAAAGCGATGCAAGGACCGCCTGGCGGGATGGCCGGGTCGCTGACGGTGATCAGTGACCGCCCGATACGCGTCGTTTTTTTCGGCGGGGCCTACCTGCAGCCTGGCGCGCAGCGTTTCGTCGCAATGCTCGAGGGGAATCCGGAAATCGACCTGGTCCTCGGGTTTTGCGAAGGACCGGGCGGCGGCTGGCGGCATCGGCTTGCCAACCTGTGGCGGCGTCGGGGTCCATTCGCGATTCCCGTCCTGATCGCGGATGTCGCGGGCGAATGTCTGGCGTTCATGCGCCAGCCTCGGCAATGGCGGGCATGGCGCACGCACTTAGCTCATGCGGAGCCGAAAATCAGGAGCGTGGCAGACATTCACGCCCAGCCCGTGCTGGATCAGCTGCGTGAAGTCGCACCGGACCTTGGCGTTATCTACGGCGGCCCGATCCTGCGGCGAGCCGTTTTCGAAATTCCGCGCCTCGGTACGCTGGGCATTCACCATGGTCGCGTACCAGACTATCGCGGGAAGAAAACTACTTTCTGGGAGATGTACAACGGCGAGAGCGAAGCCGGCATTACTATCCAGCGCGTCACCGCCGGCCTCGATGCGGGCGATGTGGTACGTGAGGCATCCGTCCCAATCGGTCACAAAC
>JALYJS010000057.1 GCA_030799345.1 Pseudomonadota bacterium
CGACTGGATGCACTTTTCGCAGTTCTACATCGTCTCGCACCCAAAGCCGGTGCGCGACGCGATCGAGCGCTTTCGCGACATGCTCGACGCCCAACCGTTTTCGACGGTCGAGCACGGCATGGGTTTCGCCCCGATCCCGGGCGTCCAACCGCAGCCGGACCCGTTCCCGGTCCGCGTGCAGCAGGCAGTGGCGGAATACATCGGCGGCAAGCCCGAGGAAATTGCCCTGACCGACAGCACGACCCAGGGACTTGCGATCATCTATCAGGGACTGACGCTCAAGCCCGGCGACGAAGTGCTCTGCACGACCCACGACCATTTCGTGCATCACGAGGCCATCCGCCTCGCGGTCGAGAAGTCAGGCGCGAGCTGGCGCCGGGTCGCGCTCTATGACGCGCCGGCTGAGGCATCGGCTAACGAAATGGTCGGCCGCCTGAAGCGCGCGATCGGCCCGGCCACGCGCGTGGTCGGCATCACCTGGGTGCACTCCAGCAGCGGCGTCCGGATTCCGGTGCGCGCGCTGGCTGCGGTTGTGACCGAGGCCAATGCCAGCCGCGGAAAGAACGAGCAGATTCTCGTCGTCCTGGATGCCGTGCACGGCTTCGGCAACCAGGAAGAACAGCTCACGCAGCTCGGCGTCGATTTCGCGGCTGCCGGTACGCACAAGTGGATTTTCGCCCCGCGGGGAACCGGCATCGTCTGGGTGCCGGAGAAGAACTGGGGAAAGATCCGTCCGGTAATACCGACTTTCTACGATGCCGAGCCGTTCGATGCGTGGGCCAACGAGCGCCCGCCGCATGCGCCGACCAGCATCTCGGCAATCTCGCCCGGCGGGTTCAAGGCCTATGAGCATCAATGGGCCATGACCGAGGCGTTCGAGTTCCATCAGCGCATCGGTCGCAAGCGCGTCGCAGAGCGCATCGCGGCGCTGAACACGCAGTGCAAGGAAGGCCTCGCGAAGATGCCGAAGGTGAAGTTGCTGACGCCTAGGGACCCGGCGCTGTCGGCCGGCCTGGTCGCATTCGAGGTCGAAGGGCAGAGCGCGAGCGAGACCGTGCACAAGCTGCACGCGAAGAAGGTCGTGGCTTCGGCCTCGCCCTACAAGATCCCGAAAGCGCGGCTCGCGCCGAGCCTCGTCAACGACGAACGGGAGGTCGAGGCCGCACTGCGCGCGGTGCGGGAAATCGCCTGAGTAGAGAAGTCAGCTCTCGAAAACCCACGCCCCGCCGACCATCGTGCGCTGGACTGGAATAGTGATCAGCGACGAAGGCTCCTCCACGAGCGGATCGCGGGCCAGGACCGCAATGTCGGCGAGCTTGCCGACCTCGAGCGATCCCTTAAGGCCGTCCTCGTACGATGCATAGGCGCCATTCAGCGTCGTCACGCGCAAGGCTTCTTCCACGTTGATCTTCTGCCGGACTCCCCAGGTCTTCCCGGTGATATCCGTCCGCGTCGTCATGGACTGCAAGGCCATCATCGGCTCGAACGGCCCTGGCGGATAGTCGGAGGCCAGCGTCGGCCGGATGCCGGCGTCCAGGAACGAGCGCAGCGCGAACATAGAGCCCAGCCGCTCGTCGCCGTACTCGACCATCTTCTCGCCATGGAAATACACATAGGTCGAGAAGGGCGTCGGGATCACACCGAGCGCGGCCATGCGCCGGATGATGTCGTCGGTGATCACCGTGCAGTGCTCGATGCGATAGCGCGGATCGCGCTTGGGCATCTCGCGCTGTAAGCGTTCATAGACGTTCAGGGTCTTGCTGATCCCGACGTCCCCATTTGCATGGATGCCGATCTGCCATCCGGCCTCGTGCGCCTTGCGGCCGTAGGAGTAGAGCTCCTCCTCGTTGGCAACGATCATCCCGAAATCGTCGGGGCGGCCGACATAGGGCTGCGAGAGGCGAGCGGTGCGCTCGGAGATCGAGCCGTCGCAGGTCAGCTTCATGCCGCCGACCCGCACCCAGTCGTCACCGAGGCCGCTGCGCACCCCGGCGCCGATCATGGTGTCGATGTGTGTGTAACCGATCATGCAGTTGATACGCGTCGAGAGTGCGCCTGCGGCGCGCGCATCCTGATAGGCGCGCAGGTCGTCGGGCGTTCCGTAGGCATCGGTGGTCGAAGTGATGCCGGACTTCGCGAGCATGCTGGAAATCAGCTTGACGGCCTCGCGATCCTCTTCCCGCGAGGTCGTGCCGAATGCCGGGATCGCAGACTCGAACATCTCCGCGGCGCGCTCCAGCGAGCGCCCGTGCAGGCGTCCGGTCGCCGGGTCGCGCACGAACTGTCCGCCCTCGGGGTCCGGTGTCTTCTCATCGATACCGAGCTTCGTGAAGGCGAGGGAATTGGAGTAGCCGGTGTGACCGCCGCGATGCGCGATGTACACCGGATGGGTCGGCGCGGCCGCATCGAGGTCCGCGCGCGTCAGGAAGCGTCGCTCGGCTGTCTTGGTGTCGTCGTACTTGAAGCCGACGATCCACTCGCCGGGTGGCGTCTTTGCGGCGCGCTCGCGCACCGCCGCCTGGATCGCGCTGATGGAGCGCAGGTCGCAGTCGATGAATCGCAAGTGCCGCCGACCCGAGTAAGCAGGATGGCAATGCCCATCGATGAATCCTGGCACGACGGTGTCCCCGCCGAGATCGAGTTTCTTCGCGTTGCCGTTCGCGAGATTGAGCACGTCGTCGTTCGAACCGACGGCCAAGATGCGATCGCCGGCAATGGCGATGGCCTCGGCACGCGGCTGGCGCGGATCCATCGTGATGACGTTGCCGTTGTGGAGGATCAGGTCCGGGCGCTGTTGCAGCATCGCGGCAACGGCGCGGTTGGACAGGAGTGGAAGCGCGGCGAGGCCGCCGGCATTCCGCAGCAGGCTGCGTCGAGATATGGACATGAGTCTCCCTGGTCTAGTAGCCCTTGGCGAGCACGATATCGAAGGCGCCACGCCGCAGCTTGCCGTCCCGTTCCAGGTCGATTGCCAGCGAAGGCTTGTGGTCGGCCCACACGTCGTCGGCAATGTAAGGATCGCCTTTGAAGTAGAGCTGCGTCGTCACGGGGACGTGCGTCGATTGCATGACCTTGAAATGGATATGCGCAGGCCTCGTCTGGCCCGCAAATTGTTCCAGCCCCGGAATGCCGGGCGGAATCGGATAGCGCCCCGGCATGATGGTCTCGATCTCGTAGCGCCCGTTCTCGTCGGTGTGCAGCATCCCCCGCATGTGGAAACTGGTGACCTCGGTAAAGTTGCCGGGTGCGAGCGTGTCATAGATGCCTTCGTGATTCGCCTGCCACACTTCGATCAAGGCCCCGGGAAGCGGGGTACGGCAATCGGGTGCGAGCACCGTGCCGGTCAGGATCAGCCGGTCGCCCGGCTCGTCGGGGCCTGCGAGCTTGCCGCGAAACGGCGCGCCAAACCGATAGAACGGCCCGACGACGTCCTGCTCGGTCGGACGGCAGGCCTCGCTGGCGGCGAGCGCGGGCCCGGCCAGCAGCGCGCCGCCGACGAGCACGGCATTCTGATAAAGAAACTTGCGCCGCGAAATACCAGTCGGCATTTCCGGATTCAGATTTTTTGTCATGTCTGTCTCCTGTTGAACTAGGCGCGCCGGTTCTCGACTACGTACGACGTATTGATCTCGGCGATGCTACGTGTTCCGGCCTGCCGCATGGTGAACAGCAACTCCCGCCGCAGGAGCTCGAGCACTTTCTCGACGCCTTCCTGGCCGAACGACGCCAGGCCCCAGATGTACGGCCGGCCGATGCCGACGGCGGTTGCGCCCATCGCGAGCGCCTTGAACACATCTGTGCCGCGGCGAACGCCGCCGTCCAGCAGCACCGGGACCCTCTCGCGCACTCCCGCAACCACTTCGGGCAGACTGTCGATCGTTGCGCGGCCGCTGTCTTCGGCGCGCCCGCCGTGATTGGAAACGATCAGGCCATCCACGCCATGCTCGACCGCGAGTTCCGCGTCTTCGCGCGTGACGATACCCTTGATGACGAGCTTGCGCGGCCAGATGTCGCGCAGCCGTTGCAAGTACTCCCAGCTCATGTCGATCGGAGTCAGGTCGGTGACTGCCGAGATGTCGAGGCCGGAGAACATTGGTTTGCCGGTGATGAAGCCGGCGAGGCGCGTCCGGTCGGTCTGATGGCACGACGTGCAGTCGCGCGTGTCGTGGCGGATCGAGCGGGTGCCGGTCAGGCGGTTGGAACCCGCCTGCAGATCCACCGTCAGCGCGAGCACCGGGCAGTCCGCCGCCGCCGCGCGTTTCACCAGTGCCTGCGTGACGCTCCACTGATCCGTCGGGTAGAGCTGGTACCAGATGGGTGCGCCGCGGGCCGCGGCGACATCCTCGACCCCGGTGGACGACACCGTCGAGAGAATCTGGAGATGTTTCTTCGACCTGGCCGCCCGGGCCGAGGCCAGCTCGGCTTCCGGATGAAACGCGCGCTGGCTGCCCACCGGGTCCAGAAAGATCGGCGTCTCCCACGTTGTGTCGAACAGATTGACCGACATGTCGATGTTGCGGATGTCCACCATCCGCCGGACCCGCAGGCTGTAGTTCGCGAAACCGGCGGTGTTGGCGTGCAGCGTCGCATCGCCATCCACGCCCGTTGCGAGGTAACCGAAGTGTGCCGGGGGCAGAATCTTGCGCGCGGCTGCCTCAAAATCGAAGACGTCGAGTGCGTGATCGGCGGCGGTGATGATCCCGTCCGTCTCCTGGCCGAATGCCTTGATCGGGGGTCCGAGGCCGGCCAGCACGGGGGCGGCAAGAATGGATTGCAGGACGCGTCTGCGCGTCTGGTGGTCGATGGTCATACGTCTATGCCTTTTAGTCGTGGCCGGCCATGAAACGTCGAAGCAGATCGACATAGACGTCGGGATGCGTCTGGTGCGGGACATGCCCGGCGCCCCGGATTGTGACGACCTCCGCGTGTGGAAGCGCCGCCGACAACAGGCGAACGACGGGCGGGCCCCAAGGCCACGGTCTCGACGAACTGTTCGGCGGCGCCGGCATGATCGCCCGAGGCAATTCTTTCGACGACGGCGCCGAACAGTCGGCTCACCTCCTGGACCATCGGCGCGACCCGCGCGTCGTCAGCGAGCAGTGAAAAAAGCGGCGGCTCATGGGCGATGAGGCCGCGCAGCAATCCCGGATGCTCGCAGGCCAGGCGGACCGATATCGAGGCCCCGAACGAGTTCCCTACGACCCATGCCGGCGCGAGCCCGAGATGTTCGATCAGGGCGGCGAGATCGGCGACATCTTCGCGGACGCTCCGCTGTCCGGGTATGCGCTCGCTCCCGCTGTGGCCACGACGATCGTAGGTGAGGACCTGGTACGACTCCGCCAGCGGCGCTACGACCTCGCCCCAGTCGGCGTGGGAATCCCACGATCCATGCACCAGGACCAGTGGAATGCCCCGGTCGCCCCGGAGTTCGTAGTGCAGCCTGCTTCCGTTAACTTTCGCGGTAGCCATGGTCAGCTCGTGACCGGTCCTCGGACGGGAGTCCGGCGGGCCAATCATTACGGTATTCCCCTACGGCCAATGTTATTCCACAATCCGCGCGAGAACACGGGGGCTCGCGCGGATGGGGAGCGGGGCGACTATCACAGTTCTTACTGCTTGCGCGCTCGCGGCCGGACTCGCGCTCGCCGCGGCCGGGGCGGAGCGCCCGCCCGAAAACCTGGCGGACACGGGACTCCTCGAGCCCGGTTCGATCGATGCCGTGCAAGCAGGGCTGCAGACGTTCACGCCGCAATATCCGCTCTGGTCCGACGGCGCAATCAAGCGCCGCTGGATCGAGCTTCCATCCGGTACCGCGATTAATGCTTCCCGCCCGGCGGCCTGAAAGTTTCCGGCGGGCACGCGCTTCTGGAAAGAGTTCTCGGTAGCCGGCCGGCGCGTCGAGACGCGCATGATTGAGCGGCTGCCCGCCGGCATCTGGCACTTCTCGGCCTATGTCTGGAACGACGCGCAGACCGAGGCGACGCTTGCGCCCATCCAGGGAATCCGCGCATTGCCGCTTGCCAGCGGCGGCAGTTACGCGATCCCGTCGGAGCCGGATTGCCGCGCCTGCCACGAAGGGGCGGGCTCGCCGGTGCTCGGCTTCTCGGCCTTGCAGCTTTCGCCGGATCGCGACCCGCTTGCGCCGCACGCCGAGCCAGGAAGCGCGGGCGATGCCAATCTGCTCACGCTCGTGGAGACCGGCCGACTGATCAATCTTCCACACGAGCTGCTCGATACGCCGCCGCGCATCCAGGCGCCAACGCTTGCAGGCCGCGCGGCGCTCGGTTACCTGAATGCGAACTGCGGCCAATGCCATGCCGACCCGAAGCTCATGGGCGCGGCAGTGCCGGTGGACATTCAACTCGCTGTCGACCCGACCGATGCGGGCGCAGCCGAAAGCATCATTCGCACGCTGCTCGAAAGCGAGAGCCGCTATCGTTCCGCAGGCGCCGCGGACGCGCGGCTGGTCGTGCCGGGTGATTCCAGAGCGGGAACGTTGCTCGCCCGCATGCGCTCGCGCGATCCGCGCATCCAGATGCCGCCGCTAGGCAGCGCCGAGCCCGACCTCGAAGCCATCGCATTGATCGAACACTGGATTGAGCAGGACTTGAAAGAGAACAAGGGGAAAGATCCATGACATCCCATCGGAATACGCTCGCGCTATTCGCCGCGGCGTCGCTGATTTTCGCAACCGCAACCCATGCCCAGGAATCTCCGCCGCAGCCGGACGCGGCGCAGCTCGAGCGTGGCAAATACCTGGTCACGACGTCCGGCTGCCATGACTGTCACACGCCGCTCAAGCTCGGCCCGAACGGCCCGGAGCTGGATGAGGATCGGGCGCTCTCCGGTCACCCCGAGCAGCTCGTGATGCCGCCGGCGCCG
>JALYJS010000389.1 GCA_030799345.1 Pseudomonadota bacterium
CCATCACGCCCCGTACGCGGCTGCTGGTCGTCAACACGCCGCACAACCCGACCGGTGCCGTGCTCGATGCCGCCGACTGGGAGCGCATCGCGGATCTGCTCATGCCGGACGACATTTACGTGCTGTCCGACGAAGTGTACGAGGTGCTGGTATACGACGGCCGGCGCCACGCCGGCGTCCTGTCGAACGCACGGCTGCGCGAGCGCGCTTTTGCGGTGTTCTCGTTCGGCAAGACTTATGATGCGACCGGCTGGAAAGTCGGCTACTGCATTGCTGCGCCGCCGCTGACGGTTGAACTCCGCAAGGTGCACCAGTTCCTGACGTTTGCCGTGTCGACCCCGATGCAGTATGCGATCGCCGATTTCATGGGCGAGGTGACCGGATACGCTCTGCAACCCGCGCCTTTTTACCAGGCGCGCCGTGATCATTTCGCCCGCTTGATGGCAGGCTCGGGATTCCGGCTACTGCCCGCGGCGGGTACTTACTTCCAGCTCGCGGACTACGCTGCGGTTTCCGGCCTGTCCGATACCGACTTCTGCGAGGAACTGGCGAGAAAGCACGGCGTGGCGGCGATCCCGTTGTCGCCTTTCTGTGCCACGGCGCCGGACGCGCGATTGATTCGTTTCTGCTTCGCCAAAGAGGATGCAACGCTCGCCCGTGCGGCAGAGCGCCTCCATGCGGTGCAGCGATCGTGACATCTCCAGCACCGCGGCTCTGGCCGATCGGATTCGCCCTGGCTTATGCCGCCTGTGGCGGCAGCGGCGGCGGCGATTCCACGCCGACGCCCGTTCCGACGCCGGCATGCAGCCAGGGCATCTCGACACCGCGATCGTTTCCGGACCTGACGTTCAGTTCGCCGGTCGCGATGAAGCAGGCGCCGCTCGACGCGTCACGCTGGTTCGTGGTGGAGCAGGCTGGGCTCATTCGTGTCTTTGACAACGACGAGTCAGCCACCACGACGCTGGAATTTCTCGATATCCGCGCGCGCGTAACCTTTACCGGCGAGGCCGGACTGCTCGGACTGGCCTTTCATCCGGAGTTCGCCGTGAATGGCCGCGCCTTCGTGAATTACAGCCAACTGGCCGGCGGCACCCTTCGCTCGATTACCTCCGAGTTCACGAGTGTCGATGGCGGAGCGACACTCGACGAGGGTTCCGAGCGGGTGCTGATGACCGTCAACAAGCCGGCCAACAATCACAATGGCGGCAACCTCGCCTTCGGACCGGATGGATTCCTGTACATCGGTCTCGGCGATGGGGGCGGGTCGGGCGACCCGCAGGGGAATGCTCAGAATCCGCGACGCCTGCTCGGCAAGATGCTCCGGATCGACGTCGACCTGCAGCCAGGCGGGGCACCCTACGCGATTCCGGCCGGTGCGACGGGCAATCCATTCGCCGGCAATCCGGCTTGCCACGTCAACGGCAGCGGGGCGCAGAATTGCCCCGAGATCTATGCGCTCGGCTTTCGCAATCCGTGGCGCTGGAGTTTCGACCGCCAGACTGGCGAGTTGTGGGTCGGTGACGTGGGCCAGGGTTCATATGAAGAGATCAACCGGGTCGAGCGCGGCGCGAACTACGGCTGGGACATTCGCGAAGGGGCACACTGCTTCGATCCTATGACGGGCTGCGCGACCGTGGGCCTCACCGAGCCCGTCGCAGAATACGGCCGCGACCTGGGATTCTCCGTCACCGGCGGGTTCGTCTACCGGGGAATCCAGTCAACGCAAATGGCGGGACGCTATGTATTCGCTGACTTCGGCGGCCTGTTCGCATCGCTCGTACCGGACGGCGTGGACGGCTTTACCGTCCTGCCATTCGTGGAGCCGGGCTGCGCGCCACCGGCAGCGCCCGGACCGCTGCAGGTTTCTTCCTTTGCCGAGGATCTGGACGGCGAGCTGTATGTGCTCGATTACGGACGGGGACACGTCCGGCGGCTCGTGTTTAGCGACTGAGCACCCCTCAGCTGCGCGCCAGCGGGAGCACACTCGATTCCTTGATCACGGTGACGACGATCGATGAATTGACTGACTGCACGTTCGGGATCTTCGACAGGTGGTCGAGAAAGAATGCTTCGTATTCCTTCATGTCGTGCGTGACGATGCGCAGGCAGAAGTCCCACTCACCGGTCAGCGTGCAGCAATCGAGCACTTCGGGCCGGTCGCGCACCGCACGTTCGAACTGAGCGAGGGCATCCCGGCCCTGGCTCGACAGCCGCACGTGCACATACACCATGACGTCGAGTCCGAGCGCCTCGCGGTCGAGGAGGGCCACGCGCTTCTTGATCACGCCGCTTTCCTCGAGCTGCTGGATCCGCCGCCAGCAGGTGGTCGTGGACAGGCCGACTTTCGCGGCCACGTCGGCCGCCGAGAGGGCGCCGTCCCGCTGCAGCTCGTCGAGAATCCGGCGGTCTGTCGGGTCGATGAGGGCTTGAAATTTATTTTTCACTTTATGTCCTCTATCTAAAGGATTATTCCATTTTTTTGCAGGACAGTACAGGAAAACCCTGCGATTCCGGAAAAGCTGCGTAGGATACGCGACAGCAAACCCGGCCCAATCGCATCAAGAGGCCCCGATGGTCAACCCCTCCCGCCTCCACGTGCCAAAGACGCCGGCGCGCCCCGGCGAAGCGCCGGACTTCGGCTATCTCCAGTTGTCGCCAGCGGGTTCGGTTGCGCGGCCGGATCCCGGCGCGCCGATGCTGGAAACGCGTTACCTGTCTGAAGAACTCGTCCGTGTGCTCGACGACGGGCATCAGGCCGTCGGCCCCTGGAATCCCGGTCTCGATGCGCAGCTGCTGGAGACCGGCCTTCGACACATGATGCAGACCCGCGTATTTGACGATCGCATGCAACGCATCCAGCGCTCGGGAAAAATCTCGTTCTACATGCGTTCGTTGGGCGAAGAGGCGGTGTCGGTCGCGATGGCGATGGCACTCGATCCTGGCGATATGCTGTTCCCTTCGTACCGCAACCAGGGCCTCTATATCGTGCGCGGCCGGCCGCTCGTCGACCTGATGTGCCAGCTGCTGTCCAACACGCGCGACATGTGCAAGGGCCGTCAGCTCCCGGTCATGTATCACTGGGCGGAAGGAAACATCTTCTCGATTTCCGGAAACCTCGCGACGCAGTTTCCGCAGGCGGTCGGCTGGGCGATGGCCGCGGCGATCAAGGGCGAGGACCAGATCGCCGCAAGCTGGCTCGGCGAGGGCTCAAGCGCGGAGGCGGATTTCCACCATGCGCTGCTGTTCGCTTCCGTATACAAGGCGCCGGTGATCCTGAACGTCGTCAACAACCAGTGGGCGATCTCGACATTTCAAGGCTATGCCGGCGGCGAACGCCAGTCATTCGCCGCGCGGGGTCCCGGATTCGGCATCGCGGGGATACGCGTGGATGGCAACGATTTTCTCGCAGTGCATGCGGTGACCCGCTGGGCCGCGGAGCGCGCGCGCAGCGGCCGCGGGCCCACCCTGATCGAGCACGTGACCTACCGCGCCGCCGCGCATTCGACCAGCGACGATCCGGCGCGCTACCGTCCGAAGAATGACTACGACCGCTGGCCACTCGGTGATCCGGTGGAACGGCTTAAGCAGCACCTGATCGGCCTTGGAGAGTGGTCGGAAGAACGACACTCGGCGCTCGTTGCCGAACTCGAGGAGCACGTTGCCGCGTCGTGGAAGGAGGCCGTGAAGCACGGCACCCTGACGGACGGACCACGCCTCGATCCGGGCCTGATGTTCGAGGACGTATTCAAGGAAGTGCCGCCGCATTTGCGGCGCCAGGAAGCGGAAATGCGCGCCGGACTCGAGGAATAAAGGCCGTGGCGCAGATGAACATGATCCTCGCGCTGAACTCGGCCATGGACGTCATGCTCGGCCGGGATCCTTCGGTCGTGGTGCTCGGCGAGGACGTCGGCTATTTCGGCGGCGTATTCCGCTGCACCGAAGGCCTGCAGCGCAAGTACGGCGAAAGCCGCGTACTCGACACACCGATCGCCGAGGGCGGCATTCTCGCGGCCGCAATCGGCATGGCGGTCAACGGGCTGCGCCCGGTCGCGGAAATCCAGTTCGCCGACTATATCTACCCCGCGTACGACCAGATCGTCAGCGAGCTGGCCCGCATCCGGTATCGCAGCGCCGGCGAATTCTCGGCGCCGGTAACCGTTCGCACGCCCTGCGGCGGCGGCATCCGCGGCGGCCAGACCCATTCGCAGAGTCCGGAGGCATTGTTCGCGCATGTGGCGGGACTCAAGGTCGTTATGCCTTCGAATCCCTACGATGCGAAAGGACTGCTGATCGCCGCGATCGAGGACGACGATCCGGTGATCTACTTCGAGCCGAAGCGCATCTATAACGGCCCGTTCGACGGCGATCCCGGAAAGCCGGCCGTGCCGTGGAGCGCGCATCCCAAAGGTGAAGTGCCGGAAGGGCACTTCACGGTGCCGATCGGCAAGGCGGAGATCATGCGCCCGGGGAACGACCTGACGGTCGTCACCTATGGCACCATGGTTCATGTCAGCGATGCCGCGGCCCGCGGCCTCGGACTCGACGCGGAGATCATCGACGTGCGCACGATGGTGCCGCTGGATACCGACACGATCTGCGACTCGGTTGCACGCACCGGTCGCTGCGTGATCGTGCACGAGGCGACCCGCTTCGCCGGGTTTGGCGCCGAGTTGTCGGCGACCATCCAGGAACAGTGCTTCTGGAACCTGCAGGCGCCCATCCTGCGGGTCGCGGGCTGGGACACGCCCTATCCGCATGCGTTCGAATGGGAATATTTCCCCGGCCAGAAGCGCGTTGCGCGTGCGCTGAAAGCCGTGATGGAGGCTGCATGAGCCGCTATGTCTTCAAGATGCCGGATCTGGGTGAAGGCACGGTCACGGCCGAAGTCATCGAATGGAAGGTCAAGGTCGGCGACATGGTCAAGGAAGACCAGATCATCGCCGAGGTCATGACCGACAAGGCGGCCGTCGAGATTCCCGCGCCGGTCAGCGGCCGGGTGGTTTCACTGACCGGAGCGCCAGGAGACATGGTCGCGGTCGGTGCCGAACTGATCGCATTCGAGACCGGCGAAAGCGCGCCGGAAGTGGCGGGCGCAAAGACGGCGACGCTTGCGCCGCCGGTGAAACCGGTACCGGCAGCCGAGGACCAGGATTTTGGCGCCACCACCCGGGTGATGGCTTCACCGGCGACGCGGCGCAAGGCGCAGGACGCCGGCGTCGACCTTGCGAAAGTCAGCGGCACCGGACCGGGCGGACGCATCTCCGCCGGGGATCTCGCCGCGGTCATCGCCGGCAAGTCGACTCCTGCGGCGCGGCCAGCCGTGCGCAGCGCGCGCGAAGGCACGGATGAGATCAAGGTCATCGGCGTGCGCCGGGTGATCGCCGAGCGCATGAGCGCGGCGAAGCGGAACATTCCGCATTTTGCCTATGTCGAGGAGGTGGACGTCACCGAACTCGAAGCGCTGCGCCAGCATCTGAACTCCCGGCTCGGGAAGGGCGCGCCGTCGCTGACCTACCTGCCATTCCTCGTCGCCGCACTGGTGCGCGTGCTGGAATCTTTTCCCCAGTGCAACGCAGTGCACGATGCCGAGCGCAACGTGATCGTCCGGCATCGCGCGGTGCACGTCGGCGTCGCGACGCAGACGCCGGACGGACTCAAGGTGCCGGTCGTGCGCAATGCCGAGGCGCGCGCACTGGCTGACCTGGCGGCGGAAATCCGCCGCGTTTCGGAGGCGGCCCGCAGCAACAAGGCAACGCGCGAGGAACTGGTGGGCTCCACCATCACCGTGACGAGCCTCGGCCGGTTGGGCGGCATTGCTTCGACCCCGGTCATCAATGCTCCCGAAGTCGCGATCATCGGAGTCAACAAGGCCGTGCTGCGGCCGGTCGTCCTCGATGGGGCGATCGCCGTCCGCCGCATCATGAATCTCTCGTCATCGTTCGATCATCGTTTTGTCGACGGTTTCGACGCCGCCGCGATGATCCAGGCACTCAAGGAACGCCTGGAGCATCCCGCCACCATCTTCATACAGGACTGAAACCCCATGAACGCACAGGCCATTCACAGCAGGAACGTGAATTCCCAGGTCTCGCGGCCGCCATTCGGGAGCGTGCTCGCCGAGACGATGGCGGTCGCCACCTGGCGCGACGGCAAGTGGTCGACACACGAACTCAGGAAAACCGGACCGATCGAACTGTCACCGGCGGCACACGTCCTGCACTACGCGAGTACCTGCTTCGAAGGATTCAAGGCCTATCGCTGGGCTGACGGCAGCATCAACGTTTTCCGCATGGACCGGCATCTCGCCCGCATGCGCCAGAGCGCTCGACTGCTCGGCATGCCGGAACCTGACGCCCGGCAGCTCGAAACCATGGTCACGTCCGTCATCGACCGGGTGAGGAGCGAAGTTCCGGAGCCGCCGGGGGCGCTGTACCTTCGCCCGATGCTGATCGGAACCAATTCAGGAGTCGGCGGGGCGACCGCGCCGCCGACTGAAGTCATGCTGATGGTGCTCGCGAGCCCGGTCTGGGACTACTTCGACACGGGCCCGAAGGCGCTTCGCATCTATGTCGAGGAGCAAGCCACCCGCACGGCGACGATGATGGGAATGGTCAAGACCGGGGGCAATTATGCCGCGGCGGTCGGCCCGATGGTGGCCGCCCGCCAGAAATACCAGGCCGATCAGGTGCTGTTCTGCCCGCGCGGCGAGGTGCAGGAGACCGGTGCGGCCAATTTCCTGCTGATGCGCGACGGCCGGATCCTGACCCGCAGCCTCGATACCAGTTTCCTGCATGGCATCACGCGCGATTCGCTGCTGACGATTGCGCCTGATCTCGGGTTCAAGGTCGAAGAGCGCGTCGTCACCGTCGATGAAATGTTCGAGTGGGTCGGTGATGGCGAGGCTGCACTCTCCGGCACCGCGGCGGTGCTCGCCGGCGTCGGCACGCTGGTCCGTTCCGGCGGCAAGGAGTACAAGGTCGGCAGCGGGGACGTCGGGCCCAACACAAAACGCCTGCGCACGGCGCTCGTCTCCATGCAGCTCGGCGAGATTCCGACACCCGCGGGCTGGACTACCCGGATCTGATGAAGGGACGCACCCGCGTCAACCATCCGCCGGACGCTCCCGTTCCGGCGGACAACCGTCCGCTTGTCGCGCCGATATACCAGTCGGTCAAGTTCGCGTTCGAGAGCCTCGATGAGGCCCTGCGCTTCAATCGGGGCGAACGCGAAGGGTACTTCTACACGCGCCGCGCCAATCCGACGACCCGGCAGCTCGAGAAGCTGCTTGCCGAGCTGCAGGGGCGTGACGACTGCGTCGTGCTTGGCTCCGGCATCGCCTCCGTATCGGCCTGCCTGCTGACGCAGCTGCGTGCGGGCGATCACCTGCTGTGCTTCGTCGAGACCTACGGGCCAAGCCTGCATCTCATCCAGGGACTGCTTGCCCGCTTCGGCGTCACGCACACGATGCTGTCGATCGAGGACGACGCGGGCATTGAGCGCGTGGTGGCGGAGCGCCCGACGAAGCTCGTGTACTTCGAGTCGCCGACCAACCCGATAACGCGCATCGCCGACATCGCACGCATCACGCGCGCCGCGCGTGCCCATGGTGCGCTGACGGTGCTCGATAACACGTTTGCCGGCTTCCACAATCACGGCCAGTACGGGATCGACCTGTTCGTGCACAGCCTGACCAAATACGCCTCCGGCCACGGCGACGTGATGGGCGGGGCGATCATCGGGCGAACGGAGCTGATCCGGCCGATGCGGCGCGAGTCGATCCTGCTCGGGATGCTGCTCGATCCGCATGCCGCATTTCTCGTGATGCGCGGCATGAAGACCTATTACCTGCGCTACGAGGCGCAGGCGGCTAGCGCGATGCGGATTGCAGCCTTCCTGGAAGCGCATCCGGCCGTCGACCGCGTGCACTACCCGGGGCTGCCCGGCCATCCACGCCATGCGCTGGCGCGCGAACAGATGCACGAGTTCGGCTCGATCGTCGCGTTCGACCTGGCGGGCGGCCCCGACGCGGTCCGTGCGTTCGCGGATGCGCTCGAGTTCTTTGCGATCACGCCGAGCGTGGGGTCGGTCGAATCGCTGATGCTGCCGCCGCAGCTCATGCGCGGCCGCGGACTATCGAAAGAACAGGTCGCCATCAGCGGCGTAGGCGAGGGCACGGTGCGCCTTTCCATCGGCATCGAGGACACCGATGACCTGATCGGTGACCTGGACGCAGCGCTTGCACAGGCGGGCGGCTAGGCGCTGCTCGCGACCCGCACCCGGTGCAGGTGATACGGAAGGACTTCAACCACGTCACCGCTCGTCAGGCGCTGCTGCAGGTCCCGCCACCATGCGGCCTGCAGAATCTCGCCGTGCTTCTCGAGGAATACCTCGAGCAGCCGGCCCTCGATGCCCAGGAAGCGCAGGAACGTTTCGGGAAATACGTCGTTGTCGGCGACATGAAACCAGGGTTCCGCGCGCATCTCGTCCTCCGGCGTCGCCGCCTGGGGCAGGTCGCGGAACCGGCAGTCCGTGATCCGGCACAGCTCGTCGTAGTCGTAAAAAATCACCCGATTGTGGCGCGTGACGCCGAAGTTCTTGAGCAGCAGGTCGCCGGCGAAGATGTCGGTGTAGGCCAGGTCGCGGATCGCCTGGCCATAGTCGATCACCGCGAGTTCCGCCTGGTCCGGCGTCGCCGCGCGCAGGTACAGGTTGAGCGGCGTCATGCGACGCTCGATATACACGTGGCCGACGATGACGTCGTCACCCTCGACCCGGACGTTAAGTGCGCATTCGCTGGTCAGTTCCTCGAGCATGTCCGGCTCGAATCGCGCGCGCGGCAAGCGGATGTCGCGGAACTCCTGGGCGTCCACGAGGCGCCCGGCGCGGTCGTGCCGGAAGACCATGTCGTACTTCTCCATGACTTCCTCGCGACGCACGGTCTTGACGGCCGGGAAGGTGTCGCGAATCACCTTGAAGATGACGTCGAAGCTTTCGAGCATGAAGCAGGCCATCACGAGGCCGCGTTCGCCGGGCGCGCGTACGAAGCGGTCGCCGGTCGCGCCGAGGTGCCGGAAGATCTCGCGGAAGCGCTCGGTCTTGCCCTGTTTGGCACGGCCGAGCACCGTGAACAGCTCCGAGACCGGCTTGACCGGCAGGATCGAATTCAGGAACAGGACGGCTTCGCCCACGCGCTCGAGATCGACGTGGAAGTAGGAGCGCGTGAAGCTGAACAGGATCGATACGTCGGCCTCGGCCAGCATCACCGCATCCACCAGCACGCCGCGCTCGGTATTCCGGAATGCGATGGCCAGCGGCAGCATCCAGCCGTCGCCGAGGATGCGGCCGACCACATAGGCGCGGCTCATCTGGTAGAAAACCGGCCGTATGACTTCGACTTCACGCAGCGGACGCCGTTCGGCGAGGCGCTTCAGCTGCAGTTCCACGTCCGTCGTCACATGCCCGACGCTTCCCTCGAAATCGCGCCACGGCGTGCGGAAGCGGTAGTCCGACAGCAGTTCCTCGAACAGCAGTTCAATCGATCCGCGGTTGCCATAGCGATTGGTGACGACTTCCGAGCCGATGCCCCGCAGCGGGTCGAGATCGAGCGCGAAATACTCGATCGCGGGATCGACACCGACCGTGCCGAACAGGCGGCGTGTGATCGAGCTGAAGAACGTCTTGAGGAACTCGGGATCGGCCAGCGTGGCGATTCGCTTGCTGTACGCGGCCTTGATCGAGACCCAGAGGTGGGGATC
>JALYJS010000081.1 GCA_030799345.1 Pseudomonadota bacterium
GGTGTTCTTCATCGGCACGATCGTCCTGGTGCTGCTGGCCATCGAGGCGGGGTACCGGCTGGGGCATGCCGCGCACCTGCGGTCGAAGGACGAAATGGAGTCGCCGGTCTCCGCCATTGCAGGCGCCATTCTTGGACTCTCCGCTTTCCTGTTGGCGTTCACGTTCAGCATCGTCTCGGAACGCTATGACACCAGGAAAGGGCTCGTGCGCGATGATGCCGTCGCCGTCCGCACCGCCTGGCAGCGGTCCGACTTTCTGCCCGAATCGGACCGTGCGGAAGCCAAGGCACTGCTTCGGGAGTACGTTGAGGTGCGCCTCGCATTCGTGGAGGCGGGCATCCTCGATGCGGAGCGTTTGAAGAGCGTGCAGGCCGCGACGCGACGGATACAGGACCAGCTGTGGAATACGGCCGTCATAAACGCGCGGATAGACATGAATTCCGACGTCGCCGCGATGTATATCGATTCGCTGAACGACGTAAATGCGATTCACGCGATGAGAGTGGCTGTCGGGATTCAGGCGCGTATTCCCAACGAAATCTGGTTTGTGCTTTATACGATCACGCTGGTCGGCATGATGGGCGTGGGCTACCAGACCGGAATCGCGGGATCGAAGCGTTCCATGGCACGGCCGTTCCTGGCGCTGACGTTCGCCCTCGTCTTCGGGCTGATCGCTTCGCTGGATCGACCGGACAGCGGTGTCATGAAGGTTACCCAGCAACCCTTGATCGACCTGCGTGAGTCGATGGCGGAGCCCGGGGGAGCCTAGTTCGTCAGAGCCATTTCATGAAGGTGGTA
The DNA here is from genome assembly GCA_030799345.1 of Pseudomonadota bacterium. Lineage (GTDB taxonomy): Bacteria > Pseudomonadota > Gammaproteobacteria > Steroidobacterales > Steroidobacteraceae > SCUD01. The sequence continues at coordinate 799 of JALYJS010000081.1, forward strand.
AGGGCTTTCCGCAGGTATGAAGGCGCTTCGCCCGGGCCGAACAGCCTGGCGGCGAAAGACAGGCGGGTGCGAACGACTGCGCGCTCGTGGCTGAATGTCTTGAAGCCAAAATGCCCGTGCGCGCTGCCGATACCGGAATTGTTGACGCCGCCGAACGGCAGGCGGCCGTGCAGGTAGTGCACCATCGAGTGATTGATGCAGGCTCCCCCTGAAGTCGTTTCCTGCATGATGCGCTCGATATTCGCGTTGTTGCGACTGTAGATGTAGAGCGCGAGCGGCTTCGGATCGGCATTGATGCGTCGGATCACTTCGTCCAGCGCCGTGAAGCCGTAGATCGGCAGGAGCGGGCCGAAAATCTCCTCGCTGTTGATCTTCGCGCCGACCGGAATATTGTCGAGGAGCGTGGGCGCGACGAAATGGTCGGCGATTGACGATCCCCCGCCGACGAGCACGCGCGCGCCCCTCGACGTTGCGTCGTCGAGCAGTCCCTTCACGCGCTCGGCGTGGCGCTCGTTGACGATGCGCGCCAGGTGCGGACTCGATTTCCGGGCCTCACCGTCCGCGCCGTACGCCTTCTCGAGTATCGACTTGCAGCGAGCGACGAAGGCGTCCTTGACCATGACGTGCACGAAGACATGGTCGGGCGCGATGCAGGTCTGTCCGTCATTGGTGTACTTGCCCCACAGGATGTTCTGCGCCGCCAAGTCGAGGTCGGCGCTGTCGTCGACGATCGTGGGACTCTTGCCGCCCAGTTCCAGCGTGACTGAAGTGAGATGCTTGGCGGCCGCCGCCATGACGACCTTGCCGATGGCCGGGCTGCCCGTAAAAAAAATGTGGTCGAAAGGCAGTTCGAGGAGCGCCTGCGACACGTTGGCATCGCCCTCGAAGATGGCCACCTCGTCTTCCGGGAAGACATCGTGCACCAGTTTCGTCATGACCGCGGCCTGGTGGGGCGTCATTTCCGACGGCTTGATGATCGCCGTGTTGCCCGCCGCAATCGCCGAAACCAACGGCCCGAAGGTCAGGTTCACCGGGTAGTTCCACGGCGAGATGATCAGGCAGCGGCCCCGCGGCTCATATTGGATCTGAGCGGAGGTGCCGGCCATGAGCAGGGTCGGCCAGACTTTCTCCGGTTTCATCCAGGTGTTGAGGTTGCGGATCGCGTCATTAGCCTCGAGGACCACCGGCAGGATCTCCGCCAGGTCGACCTCCCCCGGCGGTTTCCTGAAATCGGCATAGCCGGCCTCATACCAGGCGTCGCGATTCGCGATGACGGCATCCCGCAGTCGGGCGAGCCTGGCGATGCGCTCGGCGGCGGTGGAGGTGCGCAGCCGCAGGGCAGTCGCGCGCTGGCGCTCGAAAACCTCAGGGATCCGCAGCCGGGCATCGCCTACGGCGCTCAGAATCGGAGCGGCGCTGGTATTCATGGCGCAAGGATACGCCCGCTATCCGGCGCCGGCACCAGCCCGGTGGAGCGCATAATTTGCGAGCCAGCGTTCGCAAGGTGCGATACTCTGCCGCGAGGTCCGCAGTCCCGGCCCCCAGGCCGGGCCAGGCCGGAATTACCTGAAACGAAGGAGATCGAGATGAAATCGAAGGTGAGCGCGGTTGCGCTGGGCATGTCATTGGCCCTGTTGCTGGGAGCGTCGGCTGCCATCGCGCAGAGTGCCGAAGGTTCGTTCCTGAGCGATTATTCGGGCCTCAAGCCCGCGACGGACAATCCCTTCGATGAGCTGTACCTCGCGCCCGGCGTGCTGGATCGCGCGTCGCAGTACACGGCGGTCATGATCGACCAGCCGGAGCTCTTCATTCACCCGGAATCGAAGTACCAGGGCATGAAGCCGGACGACATGAAGCTCATCGCCGACGGTTTGCGACAGGAAATCGTCAAGGAACTGGAAAGCGGCTACAAGATCGTCGATGCGCCGGGCCCGGGCGTACTGTACGTCCGGCTTGCGGTCGGCGACCTGTCACTGAAGAAAAAGAAGCGCCCGATCCTGGCCTATACGCCCGCGGGTGCGCTGATCAAGGCGGGCCGCGACGCATTCAAGGACATGTCCGACAAGGTCGATGTCAAGAACATGAAGATCGAAGCCGAAGTCCTGGACAGCCAGAGCCAGGAACAGCTGGCGGCGATGACCACCAGCCGCGGCAGCCTGAGCGGTGCGAAGGGTGAGGGCGGCGACGTTTCCTGGGACGAGCTCAATGGCCTCTTTGGCGTCATCGGCAAGCGGCTGCGCTGCCGCCTGGACAATTCGAAGAAGCCGGAGGCTGAATGGACCAAGTGCGGGGCGATCGGTCTCGAAGCGCCCGCAGCGACGTAATCACGACCCCTGTTCGTACGAGGAGCTGTCACATGTCGACCTCCGTGGTTTCCCGGCTGACCTTCGTCCTGTTCGCGGTCGGCATCGTGACGCTCGCGTCTGCACAAAGCCCGCCGCCGCAAGGCAAGTCGCTTGCCGCGTCGGCGGGTGTTTTCGCCTATCCGTCGAAGGGCCAGAAGCCTGACGTGCAGGCGAAGGACGAGGCCGAGTGCTACAACTGGTCCCGCGACCAGTCCGGCTATGACCCGATGAGTCCGCCGAAAGTAGCCGCGGCACCGACGCAGCCGGCCCAGGCGCCCAAGGATCGCGAGCGCGGAAAAGGCGCATTAAGGGGTGCGGCAGCCGGTGCGGTCATCGGCGAGGTTGCCAGCAACGATGCGGGCAAGGGCGCAGCTATCGGAGCCACCGTCGGCCTGCTCGCCGGCGGTCGGAGAAGCCGGATGGCGCAGGCGCAGCACACGGAACAGGCGCAGGCCCAGCAGCAGGCGTCCGAGGCCGAGGTCAAGGCCGCGCACGACGAAATGGCGGGCTCGTTCAGGCGCGGCATGAGTGTTTGCCTGGAGGCCCGCGGCTACGCCGTAAAGTAAGCGCATGACGAAGCCGGCTCTCCGGCTCGCTTTGGCTGCGGCTCTCGTGTGGGTGCCAACGATGCCGGCGCTGGCGCAGGTTGTGCCGGCCGACGATGTGGCCGTGGAGCCGAACCAGCAAAGCGAGCTGACGGCGCTCATCGTCGAGGCGGAACGGGCCGTGGCGTTCCTGGCGGACACCCAGTTCGTCATCAAGCCGCGCATGTACTACCTGGACCGGGATCGCGACCAGGCCCAGGACAATGTCGGGCTCGCCGCGGGTGGCGCCCTGCAGTACCTGTCGGGCTGGGCATTCGATCGTGTGCAATTGCGCGGGACCGTGTTCACGTCGCAGGTCCTGCACGGGCCAAGCGACGAGGACGGCACGCTGCTTTTCCTGCCGGGACCGGAAGGTTTTACCGTCCTCGGTGAAGCGAACGCCGTATTTCGCTTCACGGACAGCGACATCCTCCGCGTGGGCCGCCAGCTCTTTGAGCTTCCCTACCTCGGCAGCCATGACATCCGGATGGTGCCCAACACCTTCGAGGCCATTGCCTTCGGCAACGCATCGCGTGAAGGCCTGGCTTATGTCGTCGGCTACGTGGACAAGATCAAACGCAAGAACGATGACGATTTCATTTCGATGTCCGAGGCTGCGGGAGTCGCGAACGGCGACGACGGCGTCATCATGGCGGGCGCCCGCTACATCTTTACCAATGGCACCGAAGTCGCTGCCATCCACCAGCACACGGCCGATGTGTTCAACACGCTCTTTGCGACCGCCGAGCACCGGGTTGCGCTGGCTGAAGACCGATCGTTCAAGGCCTCCCTGCAGTACACGGATCAGCGCAGCGTGGGAAATGACCTGATCGGCGCGTTCGAAACGGATCTGCTTTCCGCGAAAGTCGAATACAGCGCGGGCCGGGCAACGTTCCGGCTTGGGGCGAGCACGACCGGCAACGAACGCGGGATCCAGAAGCCGTACGGGAACCCGGCCAACTACCTGTCAGTGATCGTGGAGGACTTCGATCGAGCCGGCGAAGACGCCTGGATGGTCGGCGGCAACTACAATTTCCAGCGCGTGGGCCCCGGCGAGTTCAGCCTGTTCGCGAACATCGTGAGCGGCGACACACCGGATACGGGTCCGTCGGCAAGTACCGACCAGACCGAGTACGACCTGACGGCGGATTACCGGATCAAGGAGGGACCGGCGAAAAACCTGTGGCTGCGCCTGCGCGCAACCTACCTCGACCAGGATGAAGCGACCGGTGGCGACGACTTCTTCGACTTTCGCCTGATCGTCAACTGGGATTTCAGCGCGCCGTAACAGGCGTCGTATAGCGGATTACGCGCATTTTCTCCTGCGTCATCTCGCGCATGCTGTAAGGGATGCCCCCGACCCCGTATCCGGATTCGCGACGGCCCGCGAAGGGCATCCAGTCGGTGCGAAAGGCGGTGTGGTCGTTGATCATCACCGCGGACGCATCGAGGCGATCGGCGGCGTAGAGCGCGTCACCGATATGGGTGGCAAACACGCTCGCCTGGAACGCGACCGGCAGCGAATTGGCCCTGGCGATGGCGTCGTCCAGGTGATCGAATGCATACACACAACACACGGGCCCGAAAACCTCCTCGCGTGACACGCGTGCGTCCGGCGCAGGTTCCACCAGGATCGTGGGTTCCATGACCGTCGCCGATCGGCGCTTTCCGCCTGCGATGACCTTCGCTCCGGCGGCGGCCGCTTCGGCAACCCAGGATTCGACCCGGTCGACTTCCCGCGGGTTGATCAGCGGGCCGACCTCGGTTTCCGCCGACAGCGGATCCCCGACGCGCAATGCGCGCACCCGGGCGGCGAAGCGGGCGAGGAACGCCGGCATCAGGGTCGAGTGCACGTAGATGCGCTGGGTCGATACGCACACCTGTCCCGCGTGGTAGTAGCCTCCCTTCACCATCGGTTCGACCAGTGAGTCGATATCGGCGCTCCGGTCGACGATCGCCGGCGCTACCCCGCCGTGCTCCAGCGCGCATCGGGTGCCGTGCGCGAGCTTGCCATGCAGATGCCAGCCGATCCGCGCCGAGCCGATGAAGCTCAGGAACGCCACCCGCCGATCCGTTGCGAGTCGTTCGGCCAGCGCGTTGTCCGGATTGAGGAACGTCTGGCACCACGGCTCGGGAAGGCCCGCCTCACGTACCAGGGCCACGAACTCGATGCAGCAGAGCGGGGTGGCCATTGCCGGCTTCACGATCACCGGGCAACCGACGGCGATCGCCGGCGCCACCTGGTGCACGATGAGGTTCAACGGATGATTGAAGGCGGAGATTGCAACCACCACGCCGATCGGTTCCCGGGTCGTGAAAGCCAGTCGGCCCGTGCTGGCCGGCGTCAGTCCCATCGGGATTTCGCGACCCGACAGGTTGCGCAGCTCGTCGGCGGCATTGCGTACGCCGTCGATGGCGCGCGTCGTCTCGACAATGGCGTCGGTGAGCGGTTTGCCGCCTTCGCGCGCGATCAGCCGGCTGAAATGCTCGCGCCGCGACTCCATGAGTTCGGCCAGCCGCCGCAGGACATCGACCCGTTGATGGACCTGCATCCACCCCGCACGATCGCGGAAGGCCAGCGTGGCGGCCGCGATCTTTGCTTCGAGCGCGGCAGCGTCATCGGTCGCAATCTCCGCGATCGGCGCGCGATCGTAAGCCTGGACGACTGGCAATCCCTCTTGAGCAGGCATGGGGCTCACGCGACGTCGATCTCCTTGACACGATGCTTGAGCTCGTCGATCAGTACGCGGACGTTTTCGCTGTAGTCGATCGGCACGTCGATCAGGTGCACACCGCCGCCCGTGAATGCCGCCTCGATGACCGGCACGAGATCCTTTGTAGTCGTCACTCGCGATCCCCGGGCGCCATACGCCTCGGCATATTTCACGAAGTCGGGATTGCCGAAAGTCAGGCCGAAGTCCGGGAACTTGTCGACCGCCTGCTTCCAGCGGATCATCCCGTAGGCTGAATCGTTGAGCACGATGACGACGAGATTCAGCTTCAGGCGCACCGCCGTTTCCATTTCCTGCGAATTCATCATGAAGCCGCCGTCCCCGCACACCGAGAGCACGCGGCGCTTGGGATAGAGCATCGCGGCCATCATCGCCGACGGCAGGCCGGCGCCCATCGTGGCCAGCGCATTGTCCAGCAGCAGCGTGTTGGCGATATGCGTCCGGTAGTTCCGCGCGAACCAGATCTTGTACATGCCGTTGTCGAGGCAGACGATGCCGTCCTTCGGCATCGCCTTGCGAATGTCAGCCACCAGACGCTGCGGTATCACCGGAAAACGGTCGTCGTCGGCGCCTTCCGCGATGCGGCGCAGGATCTCCTCGCGCAGTCCCACAAACGCCGGTTCGGTCTTCAGCTTGCCTTGGAGCTGGTCGCCGAGCTGGGTGAGCGTGCTGCCGATGTCGCCGAGGACTTCGGCCTGGGGAAAGAACACTTCCTCCACGTTTGCCGAGGTGTATCCGATGTGGATGACTTGCAGGCCGCCGGGTTCCATGAGGAACGGCGGCTTTTCGATCGTGTCATGGCCGATCGAGATGATGAGATCGGCACGATCCACCGCCCGGTGCACGTAGTCGCCCGCCGAGAGCGCGGCCGTGCCCATGTAAAGCTCGGAGCAACCGTTGACGGCGCCCTTGCCCATCTGCGTGTTGAAAAACGGGATGCCGGTGCGCTGCACGAACGTCGACAACTCCTCTACGAGACGGGGGCGGTTGCTGGCGCCGCCAATCATGACCAGGGGTCGCCTGGCTTCCTGGATCATCGTCGCCGCGCGGGAGATCGCCGCCGGATTTGCCACCGGCCACTCCACCGGATGCCGGGGCACGACGGGCACGACGCCGGCGTCGTAGGCGGCGACGTCTTCCGGCAGCTCCAGGAGCACGGGGCCCGGCCGTTCTTCCTCGGCCACCCGGAATGCATCGCGCACGATCGTCGGGATGCTCTTCGGACTCACGATCTGTCGTGCCATCTTGGTCAACGGCTTCATCGACGTGATGACGTCGACGATCTGGAACTTCGCCTGCTTGCCGGACATGATTGCCTTCTGCCCGGTCAGCAGGATCATCGGCATCGCGCCGAGCTGTGCATAGGCGGCGGCAGTCGAGAAGTTGAGCGCACCGGGCCCCAGCGTGGAGATGCATACACCCGCGCGTCCGGTCAGCCGCCCGTGGGTCGCGGCCATGAAGGCCGCCGCCTGCTCGTGGCGCGTCAATACCAACTCGATGCTTGATTGCCGCAGCGCCTCGAGTACGTCGAGGTTTTCCTCGCCAGGCACCCCGAAAATCCGGTCGACGCCTTCGTTCTCAAGCGCGGCGACCAGCAGATCCGAACCTTTGCTCATGGCGGTATTGACCTCATTTGATTGTGCGGTTACGCATCTCAGTGGGACTTTGACGATCGTACGGCGAGCCACGCGTCAGGCGTCGCAAAGCTGTCGCTCCGGGATGCCGCCCAGAACACCTGGTAAACGGGTTGATTGGGCACTTCGGAAAGCAGCTCTCCGGGCTTCATCCAATGATGCAACGTCGCGAGCGCCCGCACTTCGTTCGAGGAGACGCGGCGCACGACATGTTCCGGTCCGAGCTCGCTCGGGTGCGAGAGCCCCGCGGCGCCCAGAAGCTCCTTCAGGGCCTTCAGCATGTTCTGGTGGAAGTTATAGATGCGTTCGGACTTGTCGGGCACGTGCAGCGCTCTCATGCGAATCGGGTCCTGGGTCGTCACTCCCGTGGGGCAGAAGCCGGTGTGGCAGGACTGGGACTGGATGCAGCCGAGCGCGAACATAAAACCGCGGGCCGAATTGCACCAGTCCGCGCCGATCGCCATGGTGCGGACCACGTCGAAGGCGGTGATGATCTTTCCGCTCGCCGCCACGCGCACCCGGTCGCGCAGGTTGGTGCCGACGAGCGAATTGTGCACCAGCATGAGCGCTTCGCGCAGCGGCACGCCGACGTGGTCGGTGAATTCCAGCGGCGCCGCGCCGGTGCCGCCCTCGCCGCCGTCGACCACCACGAAGTCCGGCGCCATGCCCGTCTCCACCATGGCCTTGACGATGCCAAACCACTCCCAGGGGTGGCCGATGGCGAGCTTGATACCCGTGGGTTTGCCGCCGGAAAGCTCGCGCAGGCGCGACACGAATTCGAGCAGCCCCACCGGCGTAGAGAACGACGAATGCCGCGCCGGCGAAATGCAATCGACGCCGATGGGCACGCCCCGGGCCCGGGAGATCTCCTCGGTCACCTTCGCGCCGGGCAGCACGCCGCCGTGACCGGGCTTGGCGCCCTGGGAGAGTTTCAGCTCGATCATCTTCACCTGGTCGGAGGCCGCATTTTCCGCGAATCGCGCCTCGTCGAAGCGCCCGTGTGCGTCGCGGCAGCCGAAGTAGCCGCTGCCGATTTCCCAGACGAGGTCGCCGCCTCGCTCGCGGTGCCACCGGGAGATCGAGCCTTCGCCCGTATCGTGGTAGAACCCGCCGCGCTTCGCGCCTTCGTTGAGCGCCAGGACCGCGTTGGCGGAGAGCGCCCCGAAGCTCATCGCGGAGATGTTGACAACGCTCGCCGAATACGGCTTGGCGCATTGGCCCTCGCCTATTTCAATTCGAAAATCGTGGCTCGCGATATCCACCGGCGCAATCGAATTGTTGATCCACTCGTAGTGCGGCTCGTAAAGATTGAGCTGGGTGCCGTAC
>JALYJS010000088.1 GCA_030799345.1 Pseudomonadota bacterium
GCTGAAGGCAGCCGTGCGGTTCACCAATCTGACCACGGGTCTCCGTCTCACCGATGCGCACAACGGGCTTCGTGTGATGACCGCGGCGGCCGCCCGGCGCCTGCACATCCACCAGGACGGCATGGCCCACGCTTCCGAACTGATCGAGCAGATCGGTCGGCTGGGGTTGCGGTATGCGGAAGTGCCCGTGACGATCACCTATAGCGACTACAGCAAGGCCAAGGGCCAGCGGTTGTCGAACAGCTTCCTGATACTTCGGGATCTCTTTGCGGGATGGCTGCTGCGATGACCATCCAGATTTTCCTGACGGCGCTGCTGGCGACCGTCGCCGTGATGGTCGCGTTGCAACGCTCGACGTCGCGCGTTTTGCGGCTCGCAGTGCTGGCAGTGGTCGCCACCGGATTGTATTTCGTCTGGGCTCCTGACCAGACCACGCGTCTCGCCGCCGCGCTCGGCGTCGGCCGCGGTGCGGATCTGGTGCTTTATCTGTGGGTCGTCATGACGCTGGCGCTGATTGTGTTCCTGTATCTGAAGATCGTGCAGCTATCCCGCCGGCTGACGGAACTCACGCGCGCACAGGCCCTCGCGCGACCGCAAATTCCCACCGAGTCGGGTAAAAGCCCTTGAACACGCCCTCGCCCGAACTGTCCATCGGTCTCGGCGCCGGCCGGGTGCTCGGCCTCGTGGCGGTCGCTTTCATGCTCGGCATCGGCCAGCTTCTGTTCAAGGCTGCCGCGGAACGCCTGGTCGTCGGCCGCGGTTGGAGTGCTTTTGCCTGGTCGCTGGTCGGCTGGCCCATGATTAGCGTGCTGCTGCTCTACGCGGTTGCGACGCTGTTGTGGGTTTATCTGCTGCATGGCCTGGCGCTCAGTCGCGCCTATCCGTTCATCGCGCTCGTATTCGTGTTCGTGCCACTCCTGAGCTGGATCGCTTATCGCGACACGCTCGACCTGCGATACGGCGTCGGCCTCGCGCTGATGATGGCCGGGCTCTACCTGATCGCTGCCCCGCGCTGAATGTGCGGGATTACGGGATTCCTGGCGCGCAACGGCCTGCCGGAGGCGGAGCTGCGGGACCGCGTGCTCGGCATGACTGCGGCGCTCGTGCATCGCGGCCCGGACGACAGCGGCAGTTTCATTGCTGGAGACGTCGGGCTCGGCGTCCGCCGCCTGTCCATTATCGATCGCGCGCACGGGCATCAGCCGATGCAGAGCGACGACGGACGGCTGGTGCTCGTATTCAACGGCGAGATCTACAACCATCGCGCGCTGCGCCGCGCGCTCGAAGCGGAAGGCGCGTCATTTCGCACGGACAGTGACACCGAGGTCGTGCTGCGGCTGCTCGAGCGCGAAGGTGCGGACGGCACGACAAAGCTCGAGGGTATGTTCTGCTTTGCGCTCTGGAACACGAAGACGCGCGAACTCACTCTCGTGCGCGACTGGCTCGGGCAGAAGAGCCTGTATTGGATCGAGACTTCGGTCGGGCTTTATTTCGCGTCTGAAATCAAGGCGTTACTGACTATTCCTGGGGTAACCTCTGAACTCGATGTCGAGGCCCTGTCGCATTACCTGTCTCTGCGTTACCTGCCGGGCGAGAGCACGTTCTTTCGCGGAATCCACAAACTGCCGGCGGCCCACGTCATGACGCTTGTGCCGGGGCCGGGTGCGCGCCGGTTACGCGAACTATGGCGGCCCGCCTACGAGCCGAAGCACTCGATGACCGAGCTGCAGATCATCGAGCACCTCGACGGACTGCTAGGCGAGGTCGTAGCTGAACACCTGATGAGCGAAGTGCCGCTCGGCGCTTTCCTCTCGGGCGGCATCGATTCGAGTCTTGTCGTCGGCTACGCCAGCCGGGCGATGCAGGAGCCGCTCTCCACGTTCGCGATCGGCGTTCATGACGAGGAACAAAGCGAACTGCCCTGGGCACGACAGGTGGCGGACATCTACCGTACGCGCCATCGCGAGACAATCATCGATCCGGATCTGGCGGCGCTGACGCCACGCATGGTCGCGGCGCTCGAGGAACCCGTGGATCCGTTCGGTGCAGGCGTCTATGTCGTTTCCGAAGTGGCTCGGCGCGAAGTAACCGTGGCGCTCGGTGGCGATGGCGGCGACGAACTGTTCGCAGGCTATGACCGCTACAAGGGCCAGCGCTACGCGGAACTCTATGCGGCGGTGCCCGCAGTGCTCCGCCACAAGCTGTTG
>JALYJS010000114.1 GCA_030799345.1 Pseudomonadota bacterium
GTTCCCGACGCTGCCGTCGCTCAAGTACCCGTTGCGCAGCACCATCGATTACTGTCATGCCCCCTGGGCGCGCAAGGACCGTTACGAAGGCACGATTGACCTGATCATGCGCGTCGGCCGCGACGGCAAGGTCAAGGAGTACCTGATGCCGGCCGGGGCGCTGCCGTGGATGACGGACGCCGTGAAGTGCGTCGCCGATCGCCTCGAGTTCTATCCGGCATCACTGCGTGCGACGACCGTCGAGTCGTGGGCTGTCCTTCCGCTCGAGTTCAATCTCACCGCGAATCCTCATTTTGACGCCGAGGTGACGCCGCCGACACTCCGATCCAGCGAAGAATCGATTCTGGAAGCCTATCGTCGATGCTATCCGGCGGAACGCACGGAGACGGCGCGGATCGAGTACCGCATTACCGTCACGCCCGGCGGACGGGTGCGCAGGGCGGAAGTGTTGAGCGAAAGCGGCGATGTGGCACTCGACCAGGCCGGCATCTGCATCCTGCGCAGTCTCAGCTTCGTTGCGGCGCGCAGGAACGGCCGCGCGGTGGAGTCGACGCTGAACTGGCCGATCCTCGTGCGGCCGCCGGGCTAGGCTTTTCCTTCCGGAAACTCCTTGTCGAGGATGCCTGCGATCTCGGCGTCCACGCGGTCGCGGAACATGGCGAGCAGGAAACCGAGTCTTGCGTCGAGGACGATCTCTTTCCTGCCGACGGTGACGGTGCCGCTGACATTCGGGTGCTCGATGGACAGCACGTCCCCATCCCATGCACATTCGGCATCGAATTTCCTGCCAAGTGCTGCTGCCATGCGGTCAACGCGCTTGCGCGCGGCCGCGGCGGAGAGATCGTGCGAGCGGCGCAGCTGGATGCGGCTCATGGACGAATCATAGCGCTCGGGAATGCTGGGCGATGGCCCGCCAGCCGATGTCCCGGCGAAACTGCATGCCCGGCCAGCTCAGCCGGTCGACGAGTGCATAGGCTGCGCGCTGCGCCGCGGCAACGTCGTCGCCGAGGCCGACCGCGCAGAGCACGCGTCCGCCGGCGGTCAGGACGCGTCCCTTTCCGAGCCGCGTGCCAGCGTGGAATACCTTGCCCGGAAGCTCTGCTGCCGGTTCGAGCCCGGCGATCGCATCGCCTGCCCGCGGCTCGTCAGGGTAGCCGCCGGCGGCGAGCACGACCCCGAGCGCCGCGCGCGGGTCCCACTCGGCCTGCACTTCGTCGAGCCGCCCTGCGAGCGCCGCTTCGCAGAGCACGCTCAGATCACTGTTCAGCCGGGCCATGATGGGCTGCGTTTCCGGGTCGCCGAAGCGGCAGTTGAACTCGAGCACGTTTGGTGTGCCGTCGGCGGCGATCATCAGCCCTGCATAGAGAAAGCCGGTATACGGCATGCCTTCCGCGGCGAGACCGCGCATCGTCGGTCCGATGACTTCGCGCATGATGCGATCGTGAAGGGCGGGCGTCACTACCGGCGCCGGCGAGTACGCGCCCATGCCGCCGGTGTTGGGGCCCGCATCGCCGTCCGATAGCCGCTTGTGGTCCTGTGATGTCGCAAGTGGCAGCACATGGATACCGTCGCCCATGACGATGAAGCTCGCTTCTTCGCCTTCGAGGAACTCCTCGACGACGACCGTGTTGCCGGCATCGCCGAAGGCGCCGGCAAACATCTGTCTCGCCGCGGCAATCGCTTCGTCGGCGCTGGCCGCGATGATCACGCCCTTGCCCGCAGCCAGCCCGTCAGCCTTGACAACGATGGGTGGCCGTTGCGCCTGGATCGCCGCCGCATCGAAGTTGTCACGGGTGAACACCGCGAAACGCGCGGTGGGTATGCCGTGACGCGAAAGAAATTCCTTGGTGAACTGCTTACTGCCCTCGAGCCGGGCTGCGAGCCGGTTGGGGCCGAAGCAGGGCAGGCCAGCAGCCTGGAATGCGTCTACCACGCCCGCCACCAGCGGCCCCTCGGGGCCAACCACCGTGAGCGCAATACCTTCTGAGTGCGCAAGCGCGATGAGCCCCGGGATGTCCACCGCGGTGACCGCGACGTTCCGGCATTTAGGTTCGGTTGCGGTGCCGGCATTGCCCGGCGCGACCAGCACCTCCGTCACCCGCGGCGACTGGGCGAACTTCCAGGCCAGCGCGTGCTCCCGCCCGCCGCCGCCGATGACCAGGACTTTCATCGGTCGCTCAATGCCGGAAGTGCCGCATGCCGGTGAAGACCATGGCCGCACCGCGTTCGTCGGCGGCGGCGATCACTTCGGCGTCACGAAGCGATCCCCCCGGCTGGATCACGGCCCTGACGCCGAGATCGAGAGCGGCGTCCAGACCGTCGCGGAACGGGAAAAACGCGTCGGAAGCCATCACGCAGCCGGTGACCGCAAGGCCCGCATCGGCGGCCTTCATTGCCGCAATACGAGTCGAGACCACGCGGCTCGTCTGGCCCGCGCCGATGCCGACCGTCCGGCCGCCCCGCGCGAACACGATCGCGTTCGATTTCACGTACTTGCAGATGCGCCATGCGAACAGCAGGTCGGCGAGTTCGGCGGCGTCCGGCGCCCGGCGCGTGACGTGCTTCAGAGCCGCTCCGTCGATGACGCCATCGTCGCGCGACTGGGCGAGCAGTCCACCGGCGACGGACCGTAATTCGACTCCGGACGGGAAAGCACCAGCCAGCGGTCCGGTTTCCAGCAGGCGGATGTTCTGTTTCGCCGCGAACACCGGCAGTGCATCCGGCGAGTAACCCGGCGCCACGATCACCTCCACGAACTGACGCTCGACGATCGCAGCGGCGGTCGCTGCGTCGACCGACCGGTTGAAGGCGATGATTCCGCCGAACGCCGAGGTCGTGTCCGGCTCGTAGGCACCGTGATAGGCGTTCCGCAGGCTGTCGGCCAGCGCCGCGCCGCAGGGATTCGCGTGCTTGACGATGACGCAGGCAACCGTTTCGAACTGGCGCACGCACTCGAGCGCGGTATCGGCATCGGCGATGTTGTTGTACGAGAGTTCCTTGCCCTGCAGTTGCCGCGCGGTCGCGAGCGACGGCGCGGTCGCCTGGGTGTCGGCATAGAACGCCGCGTGCTGATGCGGATTCTCCCCGTAACGCAGTGGCTGCAGCTTGCGGTATCCGGTGACCAGTGTGTCGGGCCAGTGGTCGCCGGCCTCGCGCGCATGAAGCCACGCGGCGACGGCCGCGTCGTAGTGCGCGGTGTGCGCGAACGCCTTGGCCGCGAGCCGGCGCCGCATCGATTCCGGCACCGCGCCGGCCTGCAGCGCGTCGAGGACTTCTGGATAGTCCCGGGGGTCGACGACGGCGGCAACGCGCGCGTGATTCTTGGCGGCGGCGCGCAGCATCGCCGGTCCACCGACGTCGATGTTCTCGACGCCCGGCGATTCGATGAACGGATACAGGTTCACGACGAGGAGTTCGATGGGCCGGATACCTTGCGACTCCATCACGGCGTCGTCGACGCCGACGCGACCGAGCAGTGCGCCGTGCACCTTCGGGTGCAGGGTCTTGACGCGGCCGTCCATGATCTCCGGAAAGCCCGTTTCCTGCGCGACTTCAGTCACCGCGAGGCCGGCATCGGCGAGCGCACGCGCCGTGCCGCCGGTGGAAATGAGTTCGAAGCCCTGCGTCGCCAGTCCGCGCGCGAATTCGACGAGGCCGGACTTGTCGGAAACCGACAGCAGCGCCCGGCGGGCGTTCTGCCGCGTCATTTGCTCAGGAGGACAGCCCGTATTCGCGCAATTTCTTGCGCAGGGTGCCGCGATTGATGCCGAGGATCGTGGCCGCGCGGCTCTGGTTGCCGTCGGCGTAGTCCATGACCGCCTGGAACAGCGGCAATTCGACCTCGCGCATGACGAGATCGTAGAGCCGTCCCGGCCGGTGGCCGTTCAGGCTGTCAAAGTAAGTGCACAGCGCCTGTTCCGTGTGGTCGCGCAGCGGAATATCGCGCGCGTGCCCGTTTGTGGAACGGGAAAGCTGTGAACGGCGCGAGATCTGCGCCCTGGATTTCGCCGTCATCGCCTGGTTGCCCCGCCTGTCGCCGTCCGATACAACCCGTCAGAAAATCGTCCGTGAGCGACAGTTGCTCGCTGGCGATCTCCGTCTTCAACAACCCGGGCGGCAGATGCCCGACTTCCCGATGAAGCCGGCAATACCAGCCGAGATGTTTGCGCGCCACGCGGACACCTTGTGACTCGCCGTAGAACGAGTAAAGCGCCTCGAGGTGCGAAAGCATGATAGCACGGACTTCCGCGAGCACAGGCGGCTCGACCGAAGTTCCAACGAGCGCCGCACGCACTTCGCGGAATATCCAGGGCCGTCCCTGCGCGGCGCGGCCGATCATGACGCCATCCGCTCCGCTTTGTTCCAGCGCCTTCAATGCCTTGGCGGCACAATCAATGTCGCCATTGACGAAAACGGGCAGCCGCACGGCACGCTTGACGGCGGCGACCGTTTCATATTCCGCGACGCCGTTGAAGAAATCCGCGCGCGTGCGCCCATGAACGGCGAGCGCAGCGACGCCTTCGCCTTCCGCAATGCGCGCAATCGCGACCGCATTGCGGTTTTCGTGGTCCCAACCCGTGCGCATCTTGAGCGTGACGGGGACCGCGGCGGCTGCGACCACCGCCGCCAGGATCTCGCGGACCAGGTTTTCGTCGCGCATCAGCGCGGAGCCCGCTGCCCGGCTGCAGACCTTCTTCGCGGGGCAGCCGAAGTTGATATCGATGATCTGGGCGCCCCGTTCGACGTTCTGCCGCGCAGCGTCCGCCATCATCGCCGGATCGTAGCCGGCGATCTGGACGACTCGCGGCTCTGGCTCGCCGCGGTGATCGAGGCGCAGACGTGACTTGGACGTATTCCAGAGACGGACGTCGGAGGTCACCATTTCGGAGGCAGCGACCCCGGCCCCCATGCGACGGCACAACCGACGGAAGGGCAGATCGGTGACGCCGGCCATCGGTGCAAGCGCCAGCGGCGTCGCGAGCTCGAAGGGCCCAATTTTCACGTGACAGTCGCCGCCGGATTCGCGCAGCGCACGCCGTCGTCCTCCGCCAGGCACACGTCGAGCTGAAAACCGACCGCATCTTTGCCAGGATCGACGATGCGGATCTCGGCATCCGCGCGCTGCCCGGGCTCGAGCAACCGTGGCGTGCCGGTGCCTGGCAGGTAATCCGCCGGCTGGATGTCGCGCTGGCCGATGGTTTCGCCGAAACGGTCCTGCAGGGCCAGGCGCAAAAGCGGCAGGGGCTGAGCATAAGTCGCGCGGTTGACGATGCTTGCGCGCAACAGCAGACGATCCGCTTGGGCCGGATCGCTGGCAGCGCCCCATTGACGCAGCTCGTACGCGGACAAGTCGGACGGTGTATCGAGGGGAAGCCCGACGAATGAGTAGGCGCGCGCAAGCCAGGGCCCGATGCCGGTCCCGCGGGCCAGTTGCTCCCGCTGGCTGTGCACAACCTGGATGCCGAACAGCAGCAGGGCGAGGGCAACGCCAACCGTCCAGGGCCAGCGGCGCTGCAGTTCCGGCGTTTCTTCCGGTCCAAAATCGGTTTCCAGCGCGCTGCGGGCGGCCGCTTCCTCGGCCAGGCTGGCGCGCACTTCCTCCGGGATCAGGATGCGGGCGGAAGAACTGAACGCTTCCGAGACCGGCGCGACGTCTTCTTCCGGCGCGTCCCGCTCGTCGAGCACGAGTATTGGATACTCGTCCGTGCTGTCGAGATCGTTCCGCGCCTCAGCGAGGGTGAGCGATGCCGCGACCTTGGCAGGATCGAAATCCAGGGGCGGTGGCGACTCGACCACGAACAGCCGCTCGATGTCGGCAGCGTCGCCATGGAATTCCATGGCCTCATCTTCCGACAACTCGATGTTCTCGTTGCCGGGCAGCTCTTCGACGGTCATCGAATCACCGGGTGACGGAGCCGCATCC
>JALYJS010000124.1 GCA_030799345.1 Pseudomonadota bacterium
CCGGCGAGCTGCGTCAAGCTCGCCTTCGCCATTGCCGCCGTGCGTTGGTGCGAGGCAGCGGGCCGCCCGGCGGATTGTCTCGACGAGTCCGTACTGCCGATGCTGCGCGATTCCGACAATGTCGCGACCGGCGTGGTCGTCGATGCCATTACGGAAACCGTGAACGGCCCCGCTGACGAGGCGGCCTACGCTTCGTGGTTCGCGCGCCGCCGCTATACCGAGGAGCTGCTTGAACGGCACGGCCTGCTGGACGGACAGCGTTTCGTCAACAAGACCTATCCGACCAATTCCGGCGAGATGCCCGAAGGGCTCGAGGGCCTCGCGCTCGCCCGTCACGGTCGCAATTCGATGCACGCGGAGGGCGGCGCGCGACTGATGCTCGCGCTCGTTACCGGGCAGTTCGGCGGACCCGCACGGGACTACGTGCGTCGCCGCCTGGGCCGACCGCTGGTCTCCGAAAACAGCAGCATGGGCGGCGGATTCCCCGAAGGCACCGTGTACGAGAGCAAGATTGGCAGCGCTTACGACACGCTGGCCGAGATCGTCCATGCGGAGCTTCCGGATGGACGCCGGATCATCGTCTCCGCCTTCTCGAACGCGCGCGATCCCGATGGCCCCGATGAACAGTACATCACCGTTCTGGCGGATTTCGCGAAGCAGCTGCTGGACCGGTTGCCGCCCGGTGACTGAGCGCAGCGAGCGGCTGCGGGGCGTGCTCATGATGCTCGCGGCCGTCGGCGCCTTCTCCATCATGGATGCCATGATGAAATCGCTGACACTGCGCTACCCGGCAGTGCAGATCGCCTTTCTCCGCGGCGCGAGTTCGCTGCCATTCGTGTTCCTCACCTACGCGCTGGCCGGGCGCCTCTCGGCGCTTCGCCCCGTGCGCTTCGGGCTGCACGTCGTGCGTGCTGCATTCGCCGTGTTGATGCTCTGGGGATTCCTGTGGGCCCTTGCCCGCGCGAGTCTCGCCGACACCTATGCCGTTTACATGTGTGCGCCCCTGCTCGTCGTGCTGGCGGGGTCGCTGATGCTGGGCGAACGCATCGCGCGGCACGTGTGGTTTGCAATCTTCACGGGCCTCGCCGGCGTGTTCGTCATGCTGCGACCGAGCGTGGAGGGATTCGCAAGCCTTGCGGGACTGGCGGCCCTCGGCTCGGCGCTCGCCTACGCCATCGTCGTCGTGATGGTGCGCATCCTGGCCCGGACCGAGACGACTGCCGCCATGGTGTTCTGGTATCTCGTGCTGCTGGCGGCGGGCGCACTGATCATCGCCCTGCCCGGTTGGGTTGCGATCGTCGCCGCGGACTGGCCGTGGATCGTCGGGATCGGTCTCGCCGGCTGGGCCGGACAGTACCTGATCACCGAGGCTTTCCGGCTGGCGCCCGCCTCGGTGGTCGCGCCATTCGAATACTCGGCGCTGGTCTGGGGCGTGGCCATCGACTGGGTCGTCTGGCAGGCGCTGCCGGGGGTACGGATGCTGGTCGGATCGGCGATCGTCGTGGGCGCAGGGCTCTACTTGCTGTACCGGGAGCAGCAGTCCAGCCTGCCATGAGCGTGCTAAGGTATTCGGCGACGCAATTGTCGGGGGCAGGGTAGCCATTTCGAGAGGAGATGACGATCATGGACAGGAACGACTGGCGCGGCTCGCGCCTTCTCGCAGCCGGCATCGCATCGATACTGGCGGTGCATGGCGCGGCGGCACAGGAGCCGTCAGATGAGTTGCTTGAAGTCGTCGTTACCGGTACGCGCGTTGCCAATCGATCGTCGCTGGAATCCGCCGTCGCCGTCGACGTGGTCTCCGGCGAGTCGCTGCAGAATGGCGGCGTCACCGAACTGAACCAGGCCCTTTCGGTCGCCCTGCCCTCGTTCAATTTCCCGCGCCCGGGCCTCGCGGACGGTACCGATACGATTCGCCCGGCGACACTGCGCGGCCTCGCACCGGACCAGACCCTGGTACTGCTCAACTCCAAGCGCCGGCATGCCTCCTCGCTCGTCAATGTCAACGGCACGATCGGCCGCGGCGCGGCCGCCGTCGACCTGAACACCATCCCGACCGCGATCGTGCGCTCGATCGAAGTGCTGCGCGATGGCGCGTCGGCGCAGTACGGATCCGACGCAATCGCCGGCGTGATCAACGTGCGGCTGCGCGAAGACAATAGCGGCGGCAACCTGACCGGGTCGTTCGGCGTCCGGGAATCGGACTACTCGACGCCGACCGGCACGCCGCCCGTGGGCGCCACCTGGTCTGCGCCCGCGATGCTCAAGAACGACGGCTCGGACGGCGAGACCCTGACGATCTCCGGCTGGAAGGGCCTGTCGCTCGGCGACAACGGCTTCGTGACGCTCGCGGCGGAATACAAGGACCAGGAGCGCACCGAGCGCGGCGGCTGGGACTTCCGCCAGCAGTATCCGCTGGTTGCCGGCACCTTCGATCCGCGCGAAGCCGACTTCGATCGCTTCAATGCCTGGTACGGCGAACCGGACATGGAACAGGTGACGGTGTTTGCCAATGCCGGCGCAGATCTTGGCAATGGCGTGTCCTTCTACGGCTGGGCGAGCTACCAGGACCGCGCGGCCAGTTCGGCGGGCTTCTTCCGCCGCGCACTCGACGACCGCAACGTGATCGAGATCTACCCAGACGGCTTCCTGCCGATCATCGAGCCCGACGTCACCGATTTCAGCGCGGCGGGCGGCTTCACCTGGTCGTGGGGCGAATGGGAGATGGACAGCTCCCTGGTCTACGGCCAGAACGAGATGGAATTCACGATCGTTAACACGCTCAATCGGTCGCAAGGCCCTGCAAGCTCGACCGAGTTCGACGCCGGCGGTTTCGACTATGACCAGTTTGTGTTCAACTTCACGGGCGTACGCCAGGTCACGATCGGCAATCTCGCCTCGCCGCTCAATATTGCCGCAGGGATCGAAGCCCGGCAGGAGGCGTATTCGATCTTCGCCGGCGAGCTGGATTCCTGGATCAACGGTGGCGTGCTGCTGCCGCTCGGCGGCAGCGGCTGCGCCACGCCAACCCCTGAACAGATCCTGGCCGGCGGCTGCGCCACGGCCTCGGGCGCGCAGGTGTTCCCGGGATTCAGGCCTTCCAACGAAGTGGACGAGGACCGCACCGCGGTCGGCGCCTACATCGACCTGGAGGCCAACCTCACCCAGAAGCTGCTCGGTTCCGTGGCGCTGCGAGTAGAGGACTATTCGGACTTCGGCAGCAACGTATCCGGCAAGGTCGCCATGCGTTACGACTTCACCGACGCGTTTGCGCTTCGCGCCTCGGTGCAGAACGGATTCCGCGCGCCGTCCCTGCCGCAGCAGTACTTTGCCACCACGTCCACGAACTTCATCAATGGCGTGCCTTTCGACATCACGACATTCCCGGTCAGCGACCCGGTCGCGATTGCGCTCGGCGCGCAGCCGCTGGACGCCGAGGAATCGACAAACTTCTCGCTCGGCGCCGTGCTGCGGCTTGGCGAAGTCACGATCACCGTCGACGCCTACCGCATCGACATCGACGATCGTATCGTGCTGTCGGAAAACCTGACCCAGGCGAATGTCCGCGACTACCTGACGTCCCAGGGCTTCGTCGGCATCGGCGGCGGCCGGTTCTTTATCAACGGCGTGGACACCGAGACCGAGGGCCTCGACATCGTGGTCAACTGGCCGGTCCAGAGTGGTGGCGCTGGCGACTTCGACTTCACGCTGGTGGCCAATTTCAACTCCACCGATGTAACGCGCGTGCCTGCGACGGATCCACTCTCAGCACTGGTTCCGCCGCCCCCGCTGTTCGATCGCATCAATATCCTGACCTTCGAGGAAGGCAATCCGGAAGACAAGTACGCGGCGATCGTCGGCTGGACGCTCGGCCGGTTTGGGGCGACGTTGCGCGCCACCCGCTATGGCGAGGCGCTCGACCCGGGCACGACGGAGCTGCTCGACTTCCGCGTCGGCGCCGAAACGCTCATCGATCTCGAGGCGCGGTTCGACCTCACGGAAAAGATCCGGATCGCCGTCGGTGCGGAGAATTTGACCGACGAGTATCCGGATCCATTCCAGGTCGCGCGCAACGCGACCGGTAATACGCCGTACTCGAACTACTCGCCGTTCGGGCGCTCCGGACGGTTTGTCTACGGTCGACTCTCGGTCAACTTCTGACCGCGGCGTCGGGGCCTGTCAGCGAGCGAGATCGCGCAACAGGCTGCGCCAGTGCAGCACCGCGCCATCGATCGTCGCTACCGGCACGCGTTCATTGAGCCCGTGGGCGTAGCTGTCCCTCGGATTCATGAAAATACCGCTGACGCCGTAGCTCGGCACCCCGAGATTGCGGAAGTACAGGCTGTCGGTGGCGCCAGCCGACATGGACGGCACGATGGGCAGGCCCGGCGCGCGCAGGTCGATCGCGCGGCGCAGCGCCTGCATCACGTCCTCCCGCAGCGGCGACGCGTCGCTCGGTACCGGCTCGCCGACGACCGTAATCGATGCGGCGGGATCGGCGATGACCCGTGACAGCGTCGTCCGCACGCTCTCGACCGTCTCGCCGGGAAAAACACGGCAATTGATGTTCACCATGGCACTCTGCGGCAGCGCATTCGGCGCGTGTCCCGCTTTCGCCATGGTCGCGACACAGGTCGTGCCGAGCTGGCCAACGTAGCCCGGCTGCGACGCGAGCAGATCGTATGCTGACTGATCCCTCGGGTCGTCTGCGTAGCGCAGCATCGCCTCGCCGACCGCGCCCGGCTGCAGCGGCCCTGCCGCGCGGAAATAAGCCTGCGTCAGTTCGCTCGAACGCGCGGGAAAGCGGAACGCGGCAACCTTCGAGATCGCGCGCGCCATGTCCTGGATGGCGTTCTTCGGGCCGGGGCGGCTGCTATGCCCGCCCGGATTGCTGAATCGGACCTCGAAGTCCATGTAGGTTTTTTCGGCGGCATGCAAGGCATAGACGACGGGTTTGCCGTCGTCGCCGAGCTCGCCCCCGCCGGCATCGCTGTTCAGCAGCATTTCGGCGTGCTTCAGCCGTTCCGCGAGCACCGCGGTCGTGGCCTGGCTCGTCTCCTCGTCGCCCGTCAGGGCGAGCAGGATGTCGCGGCGCGGCTTGAAGCCCTCCTCCTTGAGCCACATCAGGGCGGCGACCATCGAGACGATTCCCAGCTTGTTGTCGGCGGTGCCGCGTCCAAAAACGAATCCGTCCTCGACGACGGCGACGAACGGGTCGCGCTCCCAGTCCTCTCGAAACGCCGAGACCACGTCCATGTGCGCGGCGATCACGATCGGCTTTGCCTTCGGATCCGTGCCCGGATAGCGCGCGATCATCGTCGCGGTCTCGCCCATTGGCGTGATCTCGATATCGGAGGCCTCGAACCCGCCGTTCTGGAGCACGGTCGACAGATACGCTGCATACGCCGGCACCTGCCCCTCGCCCAGTACCGTCTTGAAGGCGACCGAACGCGTCAGGATTTCGAGCGCCTGCTGCGAGAGTGCGGGCGGTACGGCCCTATTCCCGGCCGCCAAAGCCGGTGCGAACAGCAGGCATAGCAGGAGGGCGGCCGGGCATCGGCCGGCGGGGGTCGGAAACCGCATGTCGTATTTCCTTGGGTGGATTTGAATCATTCTCGCAACCGCCTGCGCCCGGGCGCAAGCGCAATGCCGCCCGGTTGCGCTAGAGTACGCGCCAGGCCGGGGCACCTCTCATGACCATCGTCATTCTGCTCGCTGCACTAGCGATTCTCGTCATCGCGTTCGTTCCCGTCCTGCTTGCCGCAGCGCGCAGGCGCGGCGAACTGCGGCCGAACGCCGAAGCCATCGGGCTCGGCGCCGTCACGAATTTTTTCGATACCCTCGGCATCGGCTCGTTCGCAACGACCACGGCCTGGCTGAAGTTCCGACGGATGGTGCCTGACAGTTTCATCCCGGCCACGCTGAACGTGGGCCATGCGTTGCCGACGATCGCCCAGTCGGCGATTTTTCTCGTCATTCTCGGCGTCCACGTGGACCCGGTCTTGCTGGCATCGTGCATCATCGCGGCCGTCGTGGGATCGCTGGTCGGGGTGCCGCTGGTCATCAGGGCTCCGGTGCAGGTCGTTCAGGCTATCGTCGGGGTGGCGCTGCTGATTGCCGCCGGTCTGTACGCGATGAGTAACCTGAACCTGATGCCCATCGGCGGCGACGCCACATCGCTGCCTGTACTGCAGATGACCGTCGCCATCGCCGTGCACTTCATTCTCGGCGCGCTGATGGCCTTCGGCATCGGCCTGTACGCGCCGTCGCTGATCCTGCTGAGCCTGCTCGGACTCGACCCCCGTCTGGCATTCCCGATCATGGCGAGCGCCTGCGCCTTCCTGATGCCGACGACCGGTTTCAAGTTCATCAGGACCGACCGCATCGACCTCGGGATCGTGCTCGGCATCGCCCTCGGCGGAATTCCGGCCGTGCTCGTCGCCGCATTCGTCGTCAAGGAGATGCCGATCGTCTGGCTGCGCTGGGGCGTGGTCGTCGTCGTGCTCTATGCCGCTTTCCTGCTGTTGCGTTCCGCATTCAAACCCGTACCCGAAACCGTGGTGGAGATACCATGAATCGCAGACATTT
>JALYJS010000126.1 GCA_030799345.1 Pseudomonadota bacterium
GTTCCCCTCCGAGCTCAAGGGCGCGGAGGCGGAACGCTGGCTCGAGGAGCCGGGCATCCTGTACGACGGCCGGTACTTCTCGACCGTCGCCGATCAGCGCAAGGACGACTCGGGCAAGGGCCTGGTCGCCAAGTACGGCGATGAGATGTCGGACGTCGTCGACGTGCTACGCACGCTGATCGCGATCAAGAATGGCGACGGCAAGGTTGACGACATCGACCATCTTGGCAACCGCCGCGTCCGCTGCGTCGGCGAGATGGCGGAAGTCGCCTTCCGGATCGGCCTGGTGCGCGTCGAGCGCGCGGTCAAGGAGCGCCTGACGCTCGCCGAGAACGAGGACATCAACCCGCAGGACATGATCAATGCCAAGCCGGTGGCGGCCGCGGTCAAGGAATTCTTCGGCTCCTCGCAGCTGTCGCAGTTCATGGACCAGAACAACCCGCTGTCCGAGATTACCCACAAGCGCCGCGTGTCGGCGCTCGGCGAGGGCGGCCTGAAGCGCGAGCGCGCCGGATTCGAGGTGCGCGACGTGCACCCGACGCATTACGGTCGCGTCTGCCCGATCGAGACGCCGGAAGGCCCGAATATCGGCCTGATCAATTCGCTCGCGGTATACGCGCGCACCAACAAGTACGGCTTCCTCGAGACGCCGTACCGGCGCGTGCGCGAGAAGCGCGTCACCGGCGACGTCGACTTCCTGTCGGCGATTGAGGAGAGCGAGTTCGTGATCGCGCAGGCGAATGCGCCGCTCGACGAGAAGGGCGGCTTCACCGGCGAGCTCGTTTCCTGCCGTTATCAGAACGAGTTCACGCTGATGCCGGCCGAGCGCATCGAGTACATGGACGTGTCGCCGCGCCAGATCGTATCCGTTGCGGCCGCGCTGATCCCGTTCCTCGAGCACGACGACGCGAACCGCGCGCTGATGGGCTCGAACATGCAGCGCCAGGCGGTGCCGACGCTGCGCGCATCCACGCCGCTGGTGGGCACCGGCATCGAGCGCACGGTCGCGATCGACTCGGGCGTCGCCGTCATCGCGCGCCGCGGCGGCGCGGTCGACTCGGTCGACGCGTCGCGCATCGTGGTGCGGGTCAACGAGGCGGAGGTCACGGCCGGCGAGCCGGGCGTCGACATCTACAACCTGACCAAGTACACGCGCTCCAACCAGAACACCTGCATCAACCAGATTCCGCTGGTGCGCGTCGGCAACACGATCGCAAAGGGCGACGTGCTGGCGGACGGGCCGTCCACGCATCTCGGCGAGCTCGCGCTCGGCCAGAACATGCTGGTCGCGTTCATGCCGTGGAATGGCTACAACTTCGAGGACTCGATCCTGATCTCGGAGCGCGTGGTCGAGGAAGACCGCTTCACGACCATCCACATCGAGGAGCTGACCTGCGTCGCGCGCGACACCAAGCTCGGTCCCGAGGAGATCACCGCCGATATCCCGAACGTCGGCGACTCCGCGCTCGCCAAGCTTGACGAGGCAGGCATCGTGTTCATCGGCGCCGAGGTCAAGGCCGGCGACATCCTGGTGGGCAAGGTCACGCCGAAGGGCGAGACCCAGCTGACGCCCGAGGAAAAGCTGCTGCGCGCGATCTTCGGCGAGAAGGCCTCGGACGTGAAGGACACTTCGCTCCGCGTGCCGCCGGGCATGGACGGCACCGTCATCGACGTGCGCGTGTTCACCCGCGACGGCGTCGAGAAGGACAGCCGCGCGCTCGCGATCCAGAAGTCCGAGATCGAGAAGGTCCGCAAGGACCTGAACGACCAGCGCCGCATCCTCGAAGATGACCTGTTCGCGCGCCTGCGCGCCGCCCTCGTCGGCGGGACGGCCGCCGGCGGCCCGAACCGCCTGAAGGCCGGCAGCGCCGTGACCACGGAGTTCCTCGAAGAACTGCCGCACGAGGAGTGGTTCGAGATCCGCATGCGCGACGAGGGCCCGTCTGCCGCGCTCGAGGGCGCGCGCAAGCGGCTCGCCGAGCAGCACAAGGAGTTCGAGCGCCGCTTCGAAGCCAAGAAGGCCAAGATCACCGCCGGCGACGACCTCGCCCCGGGCGTGCTCAAGATGGTGAAGGTCTACCTCGCCGTGAAGCGCCGCATCCAGCCGGGCGACAAGATGGCCGGCCGGCACGGCAACAAGGGCGTGGTGTCGACGATCGTCCCGGTCGAGGACATGCCGTACCTCGCGGACGGTACCCCGATCGACATCGTGCTGAACCCGCTCGGCGTGCCTTCGCGCATGAACATCGGCCAGATCCTCGAGACCCACCTCGGCTGGGCCGCGCGTGGACTCGGCACCAAGATCGGCAAGATGCTCGAGG
>JALYJS010000128.1 GCA_030799345.1 Pseudomonadota bacterium
CAACATCAAGATGGTGGTGGAGCTGATTGCGCCGATTGCGATGGAAGAGGGCCTGCGCTTCGCGATCCGCGAGGGTGGCCGCACCGTCGGTGCCGGCGTCGTCTCCAAAGTGCTGAAGTAAGGAACGACGACCATGGCGACCAGTCAGAACATCCGCATCCGCCTGAAGGCGTTCGATCACAAGCTGATCGACACTTCGGCGCGTGAGATCGTCGAAACGGCGCGCCGCACCGGCGCGACCGTGCGCGGCCCGGTGCCGCTGCCGACCAAGATCGAGCGCTTCACGGTGCTGGTCTCCCCGCACGTCGACAAGGACGCGCGGGACCAGTACGAGATCCGCACCCACAAGCGCCTGATGGACATCCTGAACCCGACCGACAAGACCGTGGACGCCTTGATGCGCCTGGAATTGCCGGCCGGCGTGGAAGTGAAGATCAAGTTGAACTGAGCTAAGACGCCGCTATACTGGGCGGCTTTTCGCGGGGCCGAAAAAAGGGGTCAGACCCCTTTTTTGCGTAACCGGTTAGGACAGCACCAGCCAATTGCAGCTGGTGCAGTGAAAAAAGGATATAAATCATGACCATAGGTCTGATCGGCCGCAAGGCCGGCATGACTCGGGTATTCACCGAAGCAGGCGATTCCCTGCCGGTGACGGTCATCGAGGCCCTGCCGAATCGTATCGTGCAGGTCAAAGACTCGAAGGCCGACGGCTATCGCGCCGTCCAGGTCACTTTCGGCACCCGTCGCGCCTCCCGGCTCTCCAAGCCGGTCGCTGCGCATTACGCGAAGCCGGGCGTGCTGGCGGGCGAAAAGCTGGTCGAATTCCGCCTCGCCGACGGTGAGGGCGAGGACCTGAAGACCGGCGCTGAGCTCAAGGTGGACATGCTCGAGGCGGGCCAGGTCGTGGACGTCGCAGGCACCACCATCGGCAAGGGCTATGCGGGCGTCCTGAAGCGCCACGGCTTTGCCGGCGGCATGGCGAGCCACGGCGCCTCGGTCGTGCACCGTTCCCCGGGCTCGATCGGCCAGCGCCAGACGCCGGGCCGCGTGCTGCCGGGCAAGCGCATGGCGGGCCGCATGGGCAATGCGAACCGCACCGAAGAGAACCTGAAGGTGGTCCAGGTGGACGTCGAGCGCAACCTGCTGCTGGTCAGCGGTTCCGTTCCGGGCGCGCCGGGCGGCCGGGTCGTCATCCGCCCGTCGGTCAAGGCTGCCGCGCGTGCGCGGCGCAAGACCGTCGCCGCGGTGAAGAAGTGATTCAGGGGCACTGGCAATGAAACTGAAGCTGGTGAATGGCGGAACCAAGGGTTCCGAGATCGATGTCAGCGATGCGACCTTCGGCCGTGAATTCAACGAGCCGCTGGTGCATCAGGTACTGACCGCCTACGCGGCCGCGGGCCGCTCGGGCACCAAGGCGCAGCTGACCAAGGCGGAAGTGCGCGGCGGCGGCAAGAAACCGTGGCGCCAGAAGGGCACGGGCAATGCGCGCGCGGGCTCGATCCGAAGCCCGATCTGGGTCGGCGGCGGGCGTGCGTTCGCGGCGAAGCCCCGGAGCTACGCGCAGAAGGTGAACCGCAAGATGTATCGCGGCGCCATCCGCTCGATGCTGTCCGAACTCGCGCGCCAGGAGCGCCTGCTCGTGACCGCGGAACTCGAGCTCGAGGCGCCGAAGACGAAGATGCTGGTCGGCAAGCTGGCCGAGCTCGGGCTCGATCACGTGCTGATCCTGGTCGAGGCTTACGACGAGAAGCTGCACCTGGCAGCGCGCAACCTCGAGCGCGTGGACGTGATGCCGGTGGGTAGCCTCGATCCCGTGTCGCTCGCGCGCTACCCGAAGGTGCTCGCGACCGTCGGCGCGCTCCGGCTGCTCGAAGCGAGGCTCGCATGAAATCCGCAGCGAATAACGTGCACAAGACCCTGTCGAAGGAACGCCTGTCGACGGTCGTGATCGCGCCGCACGTGTCGGAGAAGAGCGCGCGCATCGCGGCGGAAGGCAACCAGTACGTGTTCCGCGTGCGCACGGATGCGACCAAGCCGCAGATCCGCGCCGCGGTCGAACTGATGTTCGAGGTCAAGGTGGACAAGGTCCACGTGGTCAACCAGGCCGGCAAGGCAAAGCGTTTCGGGCGCACGCCGGGCCGCCGCCAGGACTGGAAGAAGGCCTACGTCCGGCTCGTCGAGGGCCAGGTGATCGACATGTCCGGCGCCGAGCGCGCCTGACCGTGGATTGAGACGGGAAACAGCCATGGCATTGAAGAAACTGAAGCCGACCTCTCCTGGAACCCGGTTCCAGCTGCGTCCGGACCGTTCGCACCTGCACAAGGGCGGCCCGCAGCGCAGCCTCGTGGCCGGCCACAAATCGACCGGCGGGCGCAACAACGCCGGCCGCGTGACCACGCGCCACAAGGGTTCCGGCCACAAGCACAACTACCGGATGATCGATTTCCGTCGCGACAAGGACGGGGTCGTCGCGAAAGTCGAGCACCTCGAGTACGACCCAAACCGCTCGGCGTACATCGCGTTGCTGCTGTACCGCGACGGCGAGCGCCGCTACATCCTGGCGCCGCGTGGCGTGACCACGGGCGACGAACTGCAGTCCGGCGCCGACTCGCCGATCCGCGCCGGCAATGCGATGCCGCTGCGCCACATCCCGGTCGGCTCGATCGTGCACAACATCGAACTGAAGCCCGGCAAGGGCGGCCAGATCGCGCGCGCCGCGGGTACTTCCGCGTCGTACTCGGGCCGCGAGGCCGGCCATGCGATTCTCCGCCTGAAGTCCGGCGAGACCCGCAAGGTCAGCGTGGAATGCCGCGCGACCATCGGCGAGATCGGCAACGACGAGCACAACCTGCGCGTCTTCGGCAAGGCCGGCGCCAAGCGCTGGCGCGGCATCCGCCCGACGGTGCGCGGCGTCGTGATGAATCCGGTGGATCATCCGCACGGCGGCGGCGAAGGCCGCTCCGGGCAGGGCAACCCGCACCCGGTTTCGCCGTGGGGCTGGCACACCAAGGGCAAGAAGACGCGCAAGAACAAGCGCACCGACGGATTCATCGTCCGGCGGCGTAAGAAAGGAGCGTAAACGAGA
The DNA here is from genome assembly GCA_030799345.1 of Pseudomonadota bacterium. Lineage (GTDB taxonomy): Bacteria > Pseudomonadota > Gammaproteobacteria > Steroidobacterales > Steroidobacteraceae > SCUD01. The sequence continues at coordinate 3,086 of JALYJS010000128.1, forward strand.
TGTCACGTTCGCTTAAGAAGGGCCCGTTCGTTGACCTGCACCTGGCGAAGAAAGTGCAGGCGGCCCGCGACAAGAACGACCGGCGCCCGATCAAGACCTGGTCGCGCCGCTCGATGGTCCTGCCGGACATGGTCGGGCTGACGATCGCCGTGCACAACGGGCGCCAGCACGTGCCGGTGCTGGTCACCGAGAACATGGTCGGACACAAGCTCGGCGAGTTCGCGCCGACGCGCCTGTTCAAGAGTCACTCGTCGACCCGAAAGGTCGAGGCGAGCGCGGAGTAAGCCATGCAGGTTTCAGCCATTCTGCGCCACGCGCGCATCTCGCCGCAGAAATGCCGCCTCGTCGCGGACATGGTCCGCGGCCAGCCGGTCGGGCAGGCGCTCGCCATGCTCGCGTTCACGCCGAAGAAGGGCGCCGCGATCGTACGCAAGGTCCTGGAGTCCGCGATCGCGAACGCGGAACACAACCTCGAGGCGGACATCGACACGCTGTCGATCGCCCGCATCGAGATCGACGCGGCGCCGGTGGCGAAGCGGTTTCATGCGCGCGCCAAGGGCCGCGGCAACCGCATCGTCAAGCGGCTATCGCACATCAGGGTGACCGTGGCCGACAAGGCCCGGTAACCCGGAACGGAGCAGCAAATGGGTCAGAAGGTCAATCCGATCGGCATCCGTCTCGGCATCACGCGCGACTGGACGTCGCGCTGGTATGCGGACACGAAGACGTTCCCGTCGTTCATCCTGTCCGACTGGCGGGTGCGCGAGTTCCTGCGCAAGAAGCTGATCGAGGCGTCGGTGAGCCGCATCCACATCGAGCGCGCGGCGCGCAAGGCGAACATCACGATCCACACCGCCCGGCCCGGCGTCGTGATCGGCCGCAAGGGCGAGGACATCGAGAAGCTGCGCATCGAAGTCGCGAAGCTGATGAAGATGGCGGTCGCCGACATCCGCCTGAACATCGCCGAGATCAGGAAGCCCGAGCTCGATGCGACGCTGGTCGCCGAGAGCATCGCGCAGCAGATCGAGAAGCGCGTGATGTTCCGCCGCGCGATGAAGCGCGCGGTCACCAACACGATGCGCAGCGGCGCCCTGGGCGTGAAAGTGCGTATCGCCGGCCGCCTGAATGGCGCGGAGATTTCGCGCTCGGAATGGACCCGCGAGGGTCGCATCCCGCTGCACACGTTCCGCGCCGATATTGATTACGGCACTGCCGAAGCACAGACGACTTACGGCGTCATCGGCATCAAGGTCTGGGTGTTCAAGGGCGAAGTCTTCGACCGCGAGGAAGTGGAAGCCGAGGCCGTGGCGGCCGACGCCCCGGAGAAGGAAGCGGACAAGCCGCAGGAAATCCCGGCAGTGACCGAGCCGGCGGCCGGCTGAGCGCGAAGGAACGACTGACATGATGCAGCCCAAGCGGACCAAGTACCGCAAGCAGTTCAAGGGAAACCTTTCCGGCAGCGCCCATCGCGGCAGCTCGGTCGCGTTCGGCGATTACGGTCTGAAGGCGATGGACCGTTCGCGCATGACCGCGCGCGAGATCGAGGCGGCGCGGCGCGCGATGACGCGCTACGTCAAGCGCGGCGGCCAGATCTGGATCCGCGTGTTCCCCGACGTGCCGATCACCCAGAAGCCGCTCGAAGTGCGCATGGGCAGCGGCAAGGGCAACGTCGAGTACTGGGTCGCGAAAGTGACGCCGGGCAAGGTGCTGTTCGAGATCGAGGGCGTGCCCGAGGCAACGGCGCGCGAGGCATTCCGGCTGGCGGCGGCCAAGCTGTCGGTCGCCACCGCATTCGTGAAGCGGCAGGTGCGCTGATGAGCAGGAAAAACATCAAGGAACGCGGCAAGTTCATGAAGGACCTGCG
>JALYJS010000169.1 GCA_030799345.1 Pseudomonadota bacterium
GCGCCCTCGAGCGTGGCCGGCCAGAACAGCGTATGGAAATAAAGTATGTCCTTGCCGATGAAGTGGTGGAGCTCGGCAGTCGAATCCGGCTTCCAGAAATCGTCAAAGACGAGGTCCGTGCGGCGGCACAGGTTCTCGAAGCTCGCCATGTAGCCGACCGGCGCATCCAGCCACACATAGAAATACTTGCCCGGCGCGCCCGGAATCTCGAAGCCGAAGTAGGGCGCGTCGCGCGACACGTCCCAGTCGCGCAGCCCCGCGTCGAACCATTCGTCGAGCTTGTTCGCGACCGCCGCCTGGAGCGACCCTGAGCGGGTCCATTTCCGGAGCATTGGCTCGAAGTTGCCGAGCCGGAAAAAGATGTGCTCCGACTCGCGCTCGACCGGCCGCGTGCCGGAAACTACGGATACGGGGTCGACGAGTTCGTGCGGGGAATACGTTGCGCCGCAGTTCTCGCAGCTGTCGCCATACTGGTCGGGCGTGGCGCATCGCGGGCAAGTTCCCCTGACATAGCGGTCCGGCAGGAACATGCCGGCCTTCTCGTCGTAGGCCTGCCGCACCGGACGGCGCGTGATATGACCCGCAGCGTCGAGCGCGAGATACATGCGCTCCGTCAATCTGCGATTCTCGTCCGAGTGCGTCGTGTAATAGTTGTCGAAGCCGATTGCAAAGGCCGCGTAGTCACGCCGCCGTTCCGCGCCGACCCGCGCGATCAGAGCCTCGGGTGCGATCCCTTCGGCCGCGGCCTGCAGCATGATCGGCGTGCCGTGCGTGTCGTCGGCGCAGACGTAAATGCATTCATGCCCGGCGAGCCGCATGGCGCGCACCCAGATGTCGGTCTGGACCATCTCGGTCATTCCGCCGAGGTGGGTCGGCCCGTTCGCATAGGGCAGGGCGCTCGTGACGAGAATGCGGCGTCGCATGACCGTGCAGTCAGTCCTGCTCGCGCAGCTGTTCGAACTTCGCCTTGTTGATGGATTTTTCGTAAGCCGACCGGCCGCTGATGATGCCCTGCTCCAGCAATTGCTCGATCGCCGAATCCATCGTCCGCATGCCCACGGCGGCTCCGGACTGCATCGAGGTTTCGAGCTGATCGATCTTGCCCTGGCGAATCAGGTTGGCGACCGCGGCAGTATTGATCAGCACCTCGAGCGCAGCAACGCGACCCGCCACGCCCTTGCGCGGAATCAGCTGCTGCGACACGACGCCGCGCAGCGACGTCGAGAGCATGGTGCGGACGTGACTCTGCTTGTCGGCCGGGAAGGCATTGACGATGCGGTCAACCGTCGCGGCCGCCCCGTTCGTATGCAGCGTCGCCATCACGAGAATTCCCATTTCGGCCGCCGTGATCGCCGTGGATATCGTCTCGAGGTCGCGCAATTCGCCGACCAGGATCACGTCCGGATCCTCGCGCAATGCCGACAGCAGGGCGCTGGCGAAGGATTCGGCGTGCACACCGACTTCGCGCTGGCTGATCAGGCAGTTCTTGCGCAGGTGCACGAACTCGATCGGATCTTCGATCGTCAGGATGTGGCCCTTGAGCCGCGAATTGAGGTCGTCGATCATCGCCGCGAGCGTGGTCGATTTTCCGGAGCCGGTCTTGCCGGTGACGAGAATGAGGCCGTTCGAAGCCTTGCAGAAGTTCCGCACCGGTTCCGGCATCTTGAGCTGCTCGAGCGTCTGCGCCTTGGACGGGATTGCGCGGAACACCCCGCCCATGCCGTTCAGGTGACGCATGACGTTGACCCGGAAGCGCGCGATGCTGCCGAGCGTATACGCGAAATCGGTGCCGTCACGGGCCTCAAAGCGCTCGACGGCCTTGCGCGGCATGATCTCGTAGAGCGCCTCGCGCACGAAGTCAGGTGCCAGCCTGTCGCTGCGAAGACCCGACAGCTTCCCGTACTGACGGATGCGCGGCGGGTCGCCTGCCATGAAATGCAGGTCCGAGCCGTCCTTGCGCAGGATTTCTTCGAGGTACTCGTCAACGCGTGCCAATCGGATGCTCCCCGGTATCCATGGT
>JALYJS010000171.1 GCA_030799345.1 Pseudomonadota bacterium
TGATTGAACGCACCATCTCGCGGTCGATCGGATCATGCAGTACGCCCTTGACGAAGCTGCCGTCGATCTTCAGGAAATCCACCGGGAAGTGCTTCAGGTAGCCGAATGACGACAGGCCGGTGCCGAAATCGTCCAGCGCGAACTTGCAGCCGAGCTCCTTCAACGCCTGGATGAAGCGGCTCGCCTGCGAGAAATTGGCGATCGCCGCCGTCTCCGTGATCTCGAAGCAGATCTTGCTGCCGTCGATGCCGCTCCGATGGAACTGCTCGATGACGAACGGCAGGAACTTGTCGTCGCCGAGGCTCTGGCCCGTCAGGTTGATCGAACACATCGTGAGCCGGCGCCGTTCATCCGCTTCCGACACCAGCCAGCGGAAAGCGCTGTCGATGACCCAGCGGTCGATCGAAGGCGTAATGCCATAGCGCTCCGCCGCGGCGATGAACTGGTCGGGTGCCACGATCTTGCCGGCCTCGTCGCGCATGCGCAGCAGCAGCTCGAAGTGCTCGCCGCTGTCTTCCACCTGCAGCGGCAGGATCGTCATGCGGAACAGTTCGAAGCGCGATTCTTCGAGCGCATTGTTGATGCGGGCCGCCCACTGCATCTCACGCCGGCGGCCATTCTTCGGCGGCGAGCATCGCCGACTGGCGATCGAGGCAAACCGCTGGGCGACGGCCAGTCTTGATCCGGCACCGCACCGGTCGCACGCGTAAGCCGCGCTTGCCTCAAGACGTGCGCGGAAATCGTCCGGTAGACGACGCCGAGCACCTGGGTCAGCGCCCTGGGAAGGGTGGCCAGCAGGAAGCGCAGCGCGAACGGCAGCGACAGCACCCACTGGCGCAGCGGCTTCCGTGGCAACACCTCGTCCGCCAGCAGCGCCGCGCTCTCCGTCATCCGCCGTGCGCCGCAGGCAAGGGCTGTCGACGGTAGGCTTCGGCTCACCACAAGGCCGGTTACGCAAATCGCTTTGAAATTCCTATCCCCTCCCCGCCCCATTGACAATGTAGCTCCTAGTAGCTACAATGATTCCCATGAAAACCGTCGGCGTCCGTGACCTCAAGAACAAGCTGAGCGAATATCTTCGCGGCGTGCGGCTGGGAGAGAGCGTCCTGGTCACCGATCGGGGAGAAGTGGTGGCTGAGCTCCTGCCACCCGGGCAAGGGCAGGTTGATCCGGCGGTGCCGGCGGGACTTCAGTCGCTGGCCAGACGGGGCCTCCTGACCCTGGGCGCTCCAGCCGGAACGGATCTGTATCCGGCGCTGCAGCGCAAGCAGGGCCAACGTCGGCGGAGCGTCGCCCAATTGCTCGACGAGGAGCGTGGCTCGCGGTGAATCTCTACGCGGAGTCGAGCGCGGTGCTGGCATGGCTCCTTGACGAGCCGACCGCACCTGCGGTGCGCCGCCTGCTCGGCGACGCCGAAGTTATCGTCACGTCCGACCTGACCCTGATCGAGTGTGATCGCGTATTGCTGCGGGCAGTGGTGCTCAAGGAACTGACGGAGGCCGAAGCTGCCGACCGTCGAGCTCACCTCGTTTCCGCTGCTGCTCATTGGCAAGTCCTGCGAATCGCGGGCGAGATAGTCGATCGCGCGCGGCAGCCATTTCTCGGCGACCCGATTCGAACCCTGGATGCCATCCACCTCGCATCGCTTCTTGTTGCGCGTTCCGCGGTCGTCGGCCTCCGACTGCTGAGCCTCGACGAGCGCGTGCGCCAAGCTGCCAAAGGACTGGGAGTCGCAGTTGAGCCTGCCTGAGAATGGCTGCCGTGGACCAGCGAGTGAATCGGCTGCCGAGCAGCGTTGCGAATGGACTGGGTCGTTCCATATCTATCGCTGTCTTTCGCGCCCAAGCGGGAGTATTCGACGGTGCAGCTGGGCTCTACGCGCCGGGGCCAGCCGCTCGACGAGTGCCTGCATCTCGGCCGCGCTCGGGGGCGGAATGCGTCGAAATGCCGGCTCACCGGCGCCAGTCAGGTAGGCGCCGTCGAGCACGAGCAGGTCGAAGTGGATGTTGAGATTGAGCGCCGAGCCAAAGCGCTGGATCAGCATCACCTCACCGGTCGCCCCCCGGTCGCCCCCTGGTCGCCCCGGTCGCGCGCGTGAGCCGCGCTTGCCTCAAGACGTCCGCCGAAATCGTCCGGTAGACGACGCCGAGCACCTGGGTCAGCGCCCTGGGATGGGTGGCCAGCAGGAAGCGCAGCGCGAACGGCAGCGACAGCACCCACTGGCGCAGCGGCTTCTGCGGCAACACCTCGTCCGCCAGCAGCGCCGCGCTCTCCGTCATCCGCCGTGCGCCGCAGCTCGGGCAAATGCCGCGCCGCTTGCAGCTGAACGCGACCAGCTTCTCGGCCCGACAGTTCTCGCAGCGCACGCGCAGAAAGCCGTGCTCGAAGCGCCCGCATTCAGGTACGCCCCAAATTCTTCCTGCACGTACCGCGGTAACGGTTGGCCGGCCGCTTCGCGTGTGGCGACAAGCTCCAGGTAATGCCGCTCGACCAGCTGGTACAGCAGCGTCGCCTCGGGGCGGTGCCGCGCATACCCGGGCGGATCGATGAACGGTGGAGCACGCAGGCGCGCCGCCCGCTCGCTCGCCATGGCTTCGCGTCCCTGCGATGGTTGGACGCAGCCAGACTACGACGCTCCGCGCCCTGCCAATGATCGCGATTCCTGTCGAAACGATCAGATTCGCCGCCAACCGCTGCGGGTTCCGGGGGGTTATCGAGTTCCGATAACATAGGAACGTGATCGAAACCTTCGGAAACGCTCTTGCCGAGGCCCTGTTCGATGACAGGAACAGCAAGGCGGCGAAGGCGTTTCCGCCGGAGCTCCACCGAGCCGCGAGGCGGAATCTGCAGTACTTGCACGAAGCGGCGGATCTCAGGGACCTCAAGTCACCGCCTGGCAATCGACTCGAAGGCTTGAAAGGCGACTTGGCCGTCAGTCACGGTGATCCCGATCCTGGGCCTGCAGAGATTCCAGTTGCTCGTGGAAATCGGCGTATTGGCAGCGCGCTGCCTGGCCGTGGGAATCGGCGCCGTCATGGAGAGCAAGATCGCCGCCATTGCGCTTTTCTCCGCGGCGGGTGTCGGAGCCAACATCATCATCATCGCCGTCGTCCTGCGGCGAGCCACCGCGCATGACCAGCGCCGACTCGAGAGTCCCCGCGCTTCCTGAACAAACACGCTATAGTTGGCGAGCCCCGGCAAAAGTACCCTCGCGTCCATTGCTTACTCCTCCGTGATGTACCTCTGCGGCTTCGAGGCGCACAAGCACGACGGCAAGATCACCGGTCTTGCCGCCTACGGTTAACCGGAGTACCTCGTGCCGGCAAGAAACACGGCCGGGCAGAGCACGCGAAAGTGAACTTGGAGCCTCTCCAGGT
>JALYJS010000185.1 GCA_030799345.1 Pseudomonadota bacterium
CTGTCGGGCCGGCTGGATCCGCCGGAAGGTGCGGCCTTTGCCGCAGTGCTGATCGGCGAGCCGGACGACCGCTGGCTGCTCGCCTGCGATGCCGGCCACGGCTTCATCGCGAAACTCGAATCGCTGACCGGCCGCAATCGCGCGGGAAAACTCGTATTCAAGCTGCCCGAGAACGCAAAAGTGCTGCCGGCAGCGCCGGTGGCGACGGTCGACGGCGCGCTGGTCGTAGCCGTCAATTCCGACGGCCGCATGCTGACTTTCCCGGTCACCGAACTGCCCCAAATGGAAAAAGGCCGCGGCAACCTGATCTTCGGCATCCCGGGCAAGAAATCACGCACTGGCGAAGAACTTATGGTCTCCGCAATCGTCGTCGCGCCCGAGCAAACGGTCGCCGTCCACTGCGGCGAGCGCAAGATGACGCTTTCCTGGAAGGACCTCGCCAACTATCGTGGTGAACGCAGCCAGCGCGGCGCCGTGCTGCCGCGCGGCTGGAGAAAGGTCGACCGCCTGAGCGTCGAGTAGCGCGCCGCCCGGCAATGCGGGTCGGCCGGCGTTGCGAGCGAGCGAATTTCCCGGTTCTTCTGAGCGAGCGAGCAATTGCCGGCCGACCCGTATTGCGATCCGTCATTGCCATAGACGTAGGCCGCGCCGGCGCCCTCCGTCGAGTCGTCCGCAAGGTCGCCGTCCACGCCGCATCGGCTCGCCAGCTACGTGAGCAGACTCGCAGTGGCCGAGGAAAAGGTCACGCGGCTCGGCGTCGAATAAGCCCTCACTTAGTAGAGGTAGACGGCCCCGGCGTTAAACGCGCTGTTGTCGCTCTGATCGCCGTCAATTCCAGTCGCGGCGCTCGCCTCGCTTGGCGAAGCCGCTGCAAAGGCGCTGCCGTCGGCGCTCAGAGCCAGCATCGATCCGAATCGATCGCCGACGTCCGGATTGGTGGCTTTCACATAGGTGTGCAGGCTCCAGGGAGCCGCGTTGTCATCGCGACGAAACAGGTAAACGGCCCCTGCGTCACTGACGTTGTTGTCTGTCGGGTCGCCGCCCACGCCACTCGAGCCGCCAGCCTCGTTGCGCGCTGAAACGGCAAGGGTGTTGCCGTTGCCGCTGAGAGTGACACTGTCGCCAAACACGTCAACTTCGTCCGGATTCGGGGCCTTGAGGTACGTCTGGAATTCCCAGGTTACGCCGCTCCCGCCATAGACATACGCGGCGCCGGCGCTGCTCACGCCATTGTCCGCCTGGTCGCCATCGATGCCGTTCGCCGAACTGTCCTCCCCCGGAGCGCCGACGACGAGAGTCGTGCCATCATCGCTGAGCGTCACGCGCCCAAATTGGTCGCCGGAGTCCGGATTCGGCGCCTTGACGTACGAACTGAGTTGCCAGTCATCGGTGTCGTGGTCGCCGGTATAGACGTACACGGCGCCAGCGCCGTTGGCCGTGTTGTCGTCCTGGTCGCCATCGATCCCGGTTGCAGCGCTGTCTTCGAACGGTGCGCCGACGGCCAGGATCTCGCCATTGCCGTCGAGCGCGACGCTGAATCCGAAAGCGTCGCCATCCTCCGTGCTGGAAGGCCTTATGTAGGCACGCTGGCTCCAGGTGCCGGCCGGATTCCGGCGAAATACGTAGGTCGCACCCAGGTCCGACCCGATGTCCGTGAGACTCTCCTCGAAAGGGGCGCCGACCGCGAGCGTATCGCCGTCCGCGCTCAGGTCGATCGCAAATCCGAACGCATCATCGAAGCCGGGATCCGAAGCTTTGACGTATGCTTGTTGGCTCCATGCTCCGTTGTCGTCCTGGACGAAGACGTACACGGCACCGGCGCCGACAAACGAATTGTCATCCTGATCGCCATTGACGCCGCTTGAGCTACTGGATTCTCCGAAAGCAGCCACCGCGAGCGTCCTGCCATCCGCGGAGCGCGCCGCCCTGACGCCGAAACTGTCGAACGCTCCGGCGTTCGAGGCCTTGAGATAGGCTTGCTGGACCCACATGCCGTTGACGCGTCGATATACGTAGGCGGCGCCAGCGCTGATTACGCTGTTGTCGACCTGATCGCCGTCGATGCCCGTCGCCGCGGACCTTTCTCCGGGCGAGCCGATGACGAGCGTCTGGCCGTCAGCGGAAAGTTCGACGGCAGTGACGCCGTCCCCAGCCTCATGATTGGAGTTCTTGAAGTAGCCGATGGCTTCGAGCATGTCGTCGAGCGTCGTGCCGAGTTCATTGGAACCGGTGCACCCGCTGGAATTGCACGCATCGAGCATGTAACGCGCGTTCGCCCAGTCATGCAGGTGAACCGAGACGTCGAAAGCGACGCTCGTTTCGCCGCCGGGAATGTCGTCGCCAACCTGCGTGAATCCCGACGCGCCGTCCGTATTCGCGAGGAGTTGATAGCTCGTCACCCCAGTCACAGCGGGCCAACTGAATCGGAGCTGCTTCAGGCCGATCTCGAGCGTAAGGGTCGCCGCGCCCGGCGGTTCAGGTGGCGGCGGAGGATTGTCGCCGCCCCCGCCACCGCCGCCGCAGCCTGACGAAACCACTGTGATCGCCAGCAAGGCTGCGGCCGAACCTCGAAACTTCCGCTGCATTCTCGATCTGCTTTTCGCCTGGCGAGCCCAGGTCACCAGTCAGCCGAGCACGACTTCTTCCGGCGCGTTGACGAAGTAGCCCTGGATGAACTCGACGCCGAGCTGCCACAGCACCGCCATGGTGTTAGCGTCCTGCACTCGCTCCCCGATGGTGACCGCCTTGCAACCACGCGCGAGCTCGATGATCGACTTGACCCGCGCCTGCTTGTCCTGATCCGCCGAGAGACCCTGCATCAGCGCGCCGTGGATCTTGACGAAATCCGGCGTCAGGTGGTTGAGCAGACGCTCGGTGTCGCGGCCGAGGCCGAAGCCTTCGATCGCAAAGCGGAATCCCTGCTTGCGCAGCGATTTCTGCAATGCGACCGCGTCGTTGATCTGCTGGGCCGCGACCTCCTCGCGGATCTGGAACACGATGCGTGCCGGTTCGATCTTGTTCGAGCGCAGCTGGGTTTCGAGCCAGCCGGCGAGCGAGCCGTCGGACAGCGATTCCTGCGAGAGCCGCACGAACAACGCGCCGGGCTTGCGTGCGGCGCAGAAGGACATGGCCGCGCCGATGACCCAGCGGTCGATGTTCTTCATCAGGTCGTTGCGTTCGGCCGCAGGCATGAACACGTTCGGCAGCACTTCGTGTCCCTGTTCGTCCAGCATGCGGACCAGGACGTCGAACATGCCGAGATCCTCGCCGACCAGGCTCGCGATCGGCTGCTGCACCAGCCGGAACCGGTTTTCCATCAACGCGGCCTTGATCTGCTTGACCCAGACGCGGTCCTGGTCCTGCAGGCGGATCATCGCGCCCGTGTGCTCGAGGATCTGCACGCGGTTGCCACCCAGCTCGCGGCCCTGCCGCTGCGCCAGATAAGCGTCGTTCGCCGGACCTTCGGGGGCGTGCACCTCGGCGGGCACCGGACCGAGACCCACGGTGCAGGTCGTCGACAGGGATTTCGCCCCGGCCTGAAGCACTTCGGTCGCGATCTTGTGCACGACGTGCTCGGCCCAGGCTTCGACGTCCTGCGTAGTGCCGCGCTCGATCAGCAGCATGAATCCGTGGCCGCCGAAGCGGCCAGCGAGGTCACTCGATGGCACCTGCTCACGCAGCAGCCGCGCAAAATCGGTCAGGAAATCCTCACCGGCGAGGATGCCCAGGTCCTCGTGCAGCGCCTCGTACTTGTCGGGCTCGATGTAGGCCAGGCAGCGCACGCCGGCTTTGGCCGGCTCGGCGAGGCGCGCGCGCAGCTTTTCGATGAAGTAGCGCCGGTGCAATAATCCGGTCGCCGGGTCGCACTCCATCGCGTCCTCCAGCTTGCGCTCGTACTCGCCGGAATCCGACAGACGCGCGGGCACGCACACCTGGATGCAGGGATCGCCGTCGAATTCCGCGCGGACGAGCTGGAACTCGAGCGATGGCGTGTGGCCGCTGACGACCAGTGCCGACGCATGCAGCGTGTGGCCGGACCACTTGCCCTGCATGCAGGCGACGAGTGCGCCCTTGATCGCAGCGTGATCGTCCGGATCGAAGGCATCCATCAGCGGCGTGCCGACGACTTCCGCGGCGGTCGAGTATCCGAATAGCGCGAGCCAGGCCGGATTCGCGTCGACGATGATGCCTTCCTGTACCTGTGCGATCGCATCCGTCGAGCCTTCGACGATGTGCTGCAGCTGCTTCTTGTACTCGCGCGCGGAAGTGAGCGTCGACGACAGCGCGCGTTCGAGCCGGTAGGTGCGAAGTTCCCGGCCCACGACCAGCTGCAGGCGAGGGACGTTCGACAGCGTGACCGCATCCTGCGCGCCGAGCGCGAGCGCCTGGGCGATGACGTCCTCGTCGAGCTTGTCGCGGACGATCAGCACCGGCACATCCGGAGCGAAGCGGGCACGGAAGTCCATCGCGCTCGACAGGTCGACGATGCCCTCGTCGGCGAACAGCATCAGCATCTCGGCCGCCTGGGTCAGTGCGTCGCCGAGGTCGCGCGCATCCGGCAGCCAGGTCACGTGCACGGGGTGGCCGGCG
>JALYJS010000190.1 GCA_030799345.1 Pseudomonadota bacterium
GGCCGGAGCAACGGCGGCTTGTTGGTGCTGTCGACGATGGAGCGCCGCCCGGACCTCTACGGCGCGGTCATCTCCGGCTCGCCACTCGCGGACATGCGCCGTTATCACCAGCTTCTCGCGGGCGCGAGCTGGATGGACGAGTTCGGCGATCCGGACAAGCCGGAGGAATGGGCGTGGATCGCGCCCTACTCGCCCTACCAGAACGCGACGCGCGGGTTGGGTTATCCGCCGGTGTTCTTCTATCTCTCCACGCGCGACGACCGGGTACACCCCGGCCATGCGCGGAAGATGGCGGCGCGGCTGGAGGAGCTGGGGTACGACGTCTCGTACTACGAGGAGATCGAGGGTGGGCACGGGGCGAGCGTCACGAACGAGCAGCTCGCGCACCGGCTGGCGCTGTCGTACACGCATTTGTGGATGCGGCTGGGCGCGCCGTAGGTTGGCTAATTGTCGAGGTTAAAACCGCTACATGCGGATAATGGCAAGCGTAATAGCGCAACGGCGTGGTGCGGATGTTCCCGATACCGACGCGTAATCGCCGGAAAATCCCACGAATGCGTCGGCTGCGTCTGACCTCGGGCCTCGGATTCATAGCCGACCTGGTCACGATAGTCACGATCGTGGCCGGACTTGATCAAGCTCACCCGGCCGGCGGCGGCTTGCGTCTTATCACGCTGACTTCGCCGTCGGGTTCCATGACGGCTTTCTCGACCTCGGCGGGGTCGGCGACGCCGTGTTCGCGCAGCTTCGATTTCAGCTCGTCGATGGTCACGTATTCCTGACGCAGGTTCTGGCGCAGGATGCGGCCCTTTTCGATCAGCGGCAGCGGCGACGGCTCGAGCAGGATGCGCAGTGCCGGCACACGGTAGTTGAGCCAGTCAATTAGCCAGTTCCAGAGGAAGATCGTGCCCACCACGATGAGCCCGTGGGTGATGGTGTGATCGTCGCCCGATAGGCCGCTTTCCGCGGCGTCCGCGATGATCACGACAAGCAGAAGGTCGCTCATGCCGATGGCGCCGACGCGCCGGCGGATGACGACGCGGAATAGCACGAAAATCGCGAAGTACATGATCGTGCCGCGCAGAATAGGTTCGATCGGCGACACGCTAAGACTGAAGATATCGTTCCAGTTGATGTCCATGACTTGCTCCCTGAGTCGTTCGGCGCCATGGGAAATTCAATCGACCCATCCAGACCGATCCGTGTTCGCGCGACCGGCTCCATGGTGAGCGCGAGCCTAACGCTAACGGGTTTTGGCCGGCAAACCCGGGAGCAGCAAGCTCCGCCGGACTGCGGCGCAATCGAACCCGCACCCAAGCCTTGCGCTCCGGAGCAGGTGTAAACCATGTGACCGGAATAGACCTTGAGGTAGTTGGCGCGCCCGGAGAGATTGCTCGCGGGCTTCGCCCGCTCGTCCCTCGCTGCGCTCGGGACCGTCGCCGCTGCGCGGCGACGTCCTTCGGCGCGCTTCGCGCGCCTTGTCGAACTCGGCACGCTTCGCGTGTGAGTTCGAATGTCTGCGGCATCGACGAATCAATGAAAAAAGGGGACAGTCCCTAAAGGGACAGTCCGCTATTTTTCATTGATATGGCGCGCCCGGAGAGATTCGAACTCCCGACCCCATGGTTCGTAGCCATGTACTCTATCCAGCTGAGCTACGGGCGCGTGGCGGGCGCGCATTCTATCAGAGGATGCCGCGATTGGTGAGGGCCCGAACCGGGTAGAAATCGTAAGGCTTTCCTCAGCTTGCATGCGGTCTCAGGTCGACTCGTCCTCCGGCACGTCCTCGCGCTGTTGCTCGCCGGGCGGCGCATCCAGTATCACTTTTGCAGTGAGCCGCTCGAGCCCTGCCAGGTCGGTCAGGTCGAGGTTAAGCGGAGTAATCGAAATGTAGCCGCGTTCCATCGCCCAGAGATCGGTGCCGGGCTCGGTCTCTTCGATGGGCGCGACCGTGAACCAGAAATGGCCGCGGCCCATCGGATCCTTGCCGGGCACGACGCGGCCGTCATAGTGGCGCACAGCCTGCCGCGTCCAGGTCATTCCCCGCGGCGCCAGCGGGAAGTTGACGTTGATCAGGCGCGCGGAATCGTCGGTAAGCAGGATCTCCAGTACACGCTCGACGTGCGGCGCCAGGGCCTCGTAATCCGGGTCCGCCCCCTCGGGTCCCGACGAAGGCGCGCTGAGTGCTATACCGCGGATACCGAAGAGCGTCGCCTGCTTGGCGGCGGCCAGGGTCCCTGAGTGCCACAGGGCATTGCCCAGGTTGACGCCCTGGTTGATCCCCGACAGCACGATGTCAACGTGGTCCCAGTTATGCACCCCGAGTGCGACGCAATCCGCGGGCGTGCCGTTGACCCGCCAGGCCTCGATGCCGGGAATGTGGGACGTCCGCCGGTATGTCAGCGGACGCGAAGCAGTTATTGCGTGACTGGCTGACGACTGTTCGACGTCAGGCGCGACGACACGCACGTCGCCGAAGCGCGATGCTACACGGGACAGAGCCGAGATGCCGGGGCTGTGAATGCCGTCGTCGTTGGCCACCAGGATACGCATGCCATGCAGATTACCTTGATCCACAACCCCGGGGCGGGAGACGGTCAGGACGTCAAGGCGCTCGTTCGCCTGATATCCGATGCCGGACATGACCTACGTTACCGGTCCAGCAAGAAGGGGTGGGAGCAGTTGCTGGACGAACGGTCCGATCTCGTGGTCGCCGCCGGCGGCGACGGCACGGTCGGCAAAGTAGCAATGGCTGCGGCTGATCGTGGACTGCCCTTTGCGGCCGTCCCGATCGGCACGGCCAACAACATCGCGAAGACGATCGGTGTATTCGGCGATGCGGCCGACCTCATCGAGACCTGGTCGACATCGCCTCGTTCCGAACAGCCGTTCGACCTCGGCGAGGTCGTCGCCCCCTGGGGCAGCAAGCGCTTCGTCGAAGGCGTCGGCGGCGGCCTTGTCGCCGACCTGATCGCCCGCGAGGAAGAAGTCGCAGCCGATGCGACCCTGCTCGGTCGTGAAACAGACCGCGCCCTCCACCTTCTGGCTGAGCTCGTCCGCAAGACGCCGGTTCGACTCTGGCAGATTCGCGCTGACGGCAAAGACTTCTCCGGAAGCTACTTCGCGGTCGAGGTGCTCAACATCTGTTTCGTCGGTCCGAACCTGCCACTCGCTCCCGGCGCCTTTCCAGGCGATGGCCTGCTCGACGTCGTCATGATCGGCGAGACGGATCGTGAGCCTTTGCTGGAGTACCTCGAAAACCGACTGCGACTGGCCAGCGCGCAGATGCCGGAACTGCGTACCGCGCGCGCGCGGCACATCGAGATCGTCGCACCGGCCGGTGTCCATTGGCACGTTGACGACGGGAACTGGCCTGCGGCAGAGCCCCTTGACCATCCGACCACACTGACTGTGCGCTGCCTGCCCAGCGCCGTGACTTTCGTCGCTGCTGCAGACGCCCGGAGTGCCGGTGTCAACAGGGCCTGAAGGCACACCGGCGAGTCGCCCCCCGGCGTCATGCATTCCCTGCCGACAGCAGTAAATCGGGTTACTATTCGCTGCCTTGGTTACGGGCCGCGGTCGGGGTAAGCCGTGAGCACTGAGCCGACTTCCAGCGAACTCGCGCGGATCCGGGCCGTTGACAGCCTGACGCCAAAGTCCGTGCATACGGCGGACATGCCGGGCCTGCGCGAAATCTGCGAGCTGCTGCCGGCTGCGCTGTACACCTGCGAGGCGCCTTCCGGTCGCATCACTTTCTATAACGCTCACGCCGTAAGACTCTGGGGCCGGGCGCCCAGCATCAACGAGACCGACGAGCATTTCTGCGGTTCATTCCGGTTGTGGCGCCCCGACGGTTCCTGCCTCCCCCATGACCAGACACCAATGGCGCAGGCTATCCGCGATGGACGTACCGCCCGCAACGAGGAAGTCATCGTAGAGCGTCCTGATGGGAGCCGACTCGCGGTCGTCGTCAATATCGATCCGATCCGCGACGCGAGCGGCCGCATCGTTGGCGCCATCAATGTCTTTCACGACACCCCGGTGCTCCAGCGCACGGCACAAGCTGACGCGCTGCTCGCCGCCATCGTGGATTCCTCGGACGACGCGATCATCAGCAAGACGCTCGACGGCATCATCCAGTCGTGGAATTCCGGTGCTCAGCGGATTTTCGGCTACACCCCTGAAGAAATGATCGGCAGTTCGGTCATGCGCATCATTCCGCCGGAATTGCACGACGAAGAACCCGGGATTCTAAAGAAGATCCGCAATGGCGAGCGCATCGAGCATTTCGATACGGTCCGTGTCACTAAAGATGGCAGGCGAATTCAGGTGTCGCTGACCGTCTCCCCCGTCCGCGATGCGACCGGTGCGATTGTCGGTGCATCCAAGGTCGCGCGGAACATCTCCGAGCGTGTTCGCGCGGAAGAGGCCCTGCGCGACAGCGAACGACTGCTGGCGGCGGAAGCGGTGGCGCTCGCGAAGCTGAGCTATGCGAGCACACGGCTCTGGCGTTCCCACAGCCTTGCCCACGGCCTGGACGAAATGCTCCAGACGGTCATGGAACTGCTGGGCGCCGATAAAGGCAACATCCAGCTCCTGAACGATACGGGCGATATGCTATCGATCGTTTCGCATCGGGGCTTCGAGCAGCCGTTTCTCGATCATTTCAATGCGGTGTCGGCAGACAACGAGAGCGCCTGCAGCCGCGCGCTGCGCCAGCGCGAACAGGTGATTATCGCCGACGTCGAAAACGACGAAGGGTACGAACCCTTCCGGCAGCTCGCGCGCGACGCGGGTTACCGCGCTGTAGTGGCGACGCCGCTGGTGGGGATCGACGGCTCGCCGCTCGGCATGGTCTCAACCCACTTCCGATCAGTGCATTGCCCGACCGATCAGGAGTTGCGCCGACTGGATCTCTATTGCCGCCAGGCCAGCGATTTCATCCAGCGCTTCCGGCTCGAGCAGACACTGCGCGAAAATGAAGAGGCGCTGCGCGAAGCCGACCGGCGCAAGGACGAGTTCCTCGCGCTGCTCGCGCACGAACTGCGTAATCCGCTCGCGCCGATCCGCTATGCGCTCGCCACCACCCAGAAAGCCGGCCGGACCCCCGACCAGCAACGGCGCGCGGAAGAGATCATCGAACGTCAGGTGGCGCATATGAGCCGCCTGCTGGACGACCTGCTCGACATCTCGCGGATCACCCGCGGTACGCTCGAGTTGAAAAAGAGCCGCACCGAACTCACGGTCGTCATCGGCACGGCGATCGAAGCCGCCCGGCCGATCCTGGATGCCAAACGCCACACCCTCTCGCTCGATCTGCCACAGGAAGCAGTGCGGCTGGACGCGGACCCAGTGCGCCTCGCACAGGTCTTTTCCAATCTTCTGATCAACGCCGCCAAATACACCGATCCGGGTGGCGAAATTCGGCTGCGCGCCGTGCAGGAACGGGATCGCATTGTAGTGACGGTGCGCGATAACGGCATCGGCATCGCGGCGGAGATGATGCCGCGCTTGTTCACACTCTTCTCGCAGGCCCACACGGCGCTCGATCGTTCGGAGGGCGGCCTGGGTGTCGGTCTGGCACTCGTGCGCGGCCTGGCCGCCTTGCATGGCGGCACGATTGAAGGCCGGAGCGACGGACCCGGCCGCGGGAGCGAGTTCATCGTGCAGTTGCCGCGCGGTTCGACGGCCGCCGGACCCGACGAGAGCGAGTCGGAGCCCGAAGCCGCGGAATCCGGCACGGCTCTCAGAATCCTGGTCGTCGACGACAACCAGGATGCGGCCGATACCTGCTCGACGTTGCTGGAGCTTTCCGGTCACCAGCTCCGGACCGCCTACACGGGCAAGCGGGCCATTGAGATCGCCAGGGTTTTTCGCCCGCACGTGGTCGTCCTCGATATCGGGCTTCCGGACGCGAACGGGTACGAGGTCGCGCGCCACATGCGGGCAGCCCCATGGGGACGAGACATCGTGCTCGTCGCAGT
Organism: Pseudomonadota bacterium; assembly: GCA_030799345.1. Taxonomy (GTDB): domain Bacteria; phylum Pseudomonadota; class Gammaproteobacteria; order Steroidobacterales; family Steroidobacteraceae; genus SCUD01. The sequence goes on from JALYJS010000190.1 coordinate 5,985, forward strand.
TACCGGCTGGGGTCACGAGGACGATCGCCGGAGGGCCTTCGACGCGGGCTTCGATCACCACCTGACCAAGCCGCTGGCAGCCAATGTGCTCGAGTCGCTGATCAATTCAGTAGGCGCAAGCCTCAAAATGTCGGGTAAAAAGCCGCAATAAGCCTCCGCTGAGCCGCGAACGATCGGCGGCTATCGACGTCGTATAGGTATGTCGGCGAAACCCGGCGCATGGGCCGCGGCCAAATGCGCTGTCACTCACTGGCGTAAGGACGACGCGGCGACCATCGGCGCTGCGCTTGCATTTTACTGCGCCTTTTCGTTGGCGCCGCTGCTCATCATCCTGGTGACGGTGACCGGCTGGATCGTCGGCACGGAAATCGCTTACTCCCAGCTCGATTCAAATCTGACTTCGCTGTTCGGCGCTTCGACCGCCCGGGTCCTGCTGGACGCGATGGAAAGCGCGCGGGAGACCAACGGGCTGATCGCGACCCTGATCAGCCTCTTGACCCTGCTCATCGGCGCAACCACCGTCTTCGCGGCGCTCGAATCCGCGCTCGAGAAGATCTGGGGCGCCGCGAAGCTCGTGCCGCGCGGCGTTCATGGCTGGCTGCGCGCCCGCGTGCTGTCATTCGGCGTTATCCTCGCGGTCGGTTTCCTGCTGCTGATCTCGCTTTCCATATCGACGGCGCTGACCGCGCTGCGCGGTCTCGTTGTCGAACGCTTCAGCGGCATCGTCGTCCTCGTCGCGGTGCTCGACTTCGCGATAACGATCGCGCTCGTCACGGGGTTGATCGCACTGATCTACCGGTTCCTGCCCGCGAAACGGCTGGCGTGGCAGCCGATTCTGTGGGGCGCGCTCGTGACTGCGTTGCTCTTCCACGTTGGCCGCTGGGCGATCGCCCTGTATCTCGGCCATGCCACGCAACCCACCGCCTTCGGCGCCGCCGCTTCGTTCGTGGCGCTGTTGCTGTGGCTTTATTACTCGGCCCAGATATTCCTGCTCGGCGCGGAATTCACGGCCTGCCTCGGGGGTACGCGTAAAGGAGATAAGAATGCACGGTAAGACCAACCCTCTGCGGCGCCATCCACTGCTCTGGACCCTCGGCATCGTCGTGGTGCTGCTCGTCATCCTGCGTGCGGCACTGCCGTCGATCGTCAAGGACCAGGTCAACCAGCGGCTGGCGGCGCTCGACGACTACGACGGACGCATCGTCGATGTCGATATCGCACTCTGGCGCGGCGCCTATCGCGTGGACGGCATCGAGATCGTCAAGACGGGCAGCCGGCAGCCGACTCCGTTCTTCAGCGCCGACCACATCGATTTCTCGATCGAGTGGCGCAACCTGTTGCGCGGCTCACTGGTCGGTGAAAGCGTGTTTACGCGGCCCAACCTGAACCTGGTGCGGGCAGAGGACAAGAAGCAGTCAGAACTGGGTCAGGAGGCGGACTGGGCCGACACGCTGGAAGCGCTGACGCCGTTCCGGCTGAACACCGTCAAGGTCGAAAACGGCACGGTAAGCTTCCGTGCGCCCGGCATCGGCTCGAAAGACGCGCTGACGGCGACGCGCCTGTTCGGACAGATCTCGAACATCACGAACGTCGTCGAGAGCGGCCGCGAGACATTTGCCCACTTTCAGGCGCAGGCTTCGGTGCTGAAGAGCGGGTGGGCGAATATCACCGGCAGTGTCAATCCGCTGGCGCAGCAACCGACCTTCGACGTCAATCTCACAGTCAAGAACGTCAACCTGCCGGAGGTCAACCCCTGGCTGCGCGAATACATCAAGGCGGACGCCGAAGCGGGCGAATTCGAGCTCTATACCGAGCTCGCCGCGGCAGAAGGAAAATTCGAGGGGTACGCCAAGCCGATCATGCGCAAAGTGGACATCTACAGCAGCGAGGAAGAGGAAGGTAATCCGCTCCGTCGCCTGTGGGAGGGCTTGGTGGATTTCGCAGCCGAGATCGTGGAAGAAGACGATACCGGCCAGATCGCGGCCCGCATCCCGTTCAGCGGCACGGTCAAGAATCCGGATGCCGCTATCTTCGAAACCATTGTCAGTGTGCTGCATAACGCATTCGTCAGCGCCTTCTCCCGCTCCCTCGAAGGGAGCGTGTCCTTGCGTGACGTAAAGAAGCGGCTGCGGAAGGTCGGCAAGGATCCCGCGAAACGCGATCGCGACGACTGAGCGGTCAGCAACCCCCGCGCCCGGGTTATCATCGCCGGCATGAATCCCGCACGCGCTGCGTTCGATCGCGCGCTTACATTTTTGCGCGCCGGCGACGGCGTCATGGCCGAGCAGCTCTGCCG
>JALYJS010000202.1 GCA_030799345.1 Pseudomonadota bacterium
TGCCGGCATCGAGATACGGCCAGTAGAAAGAGTTGATGGAATAGCAAAGGCCGCGGTTCTCGCGCAGCTCCTGGAACAGACGCGATGCCATGCCACCGCCGAGGACGGCGGAGAAGACGTGGCACGCGGGCGCCTTCGCGTCCCTGAAGGCCGGAGCAGTGAAACCGAGCAGGATCTGCGCTTCCTGGATCGGACGCGCCTCGGTCCATTGCCCGCCGCGATAGTTGGCCGCCTCGTGCGGAGCAGGCGCACGCGACGATAAGCCCTTGAAGTGCTCCTCGGCGAGGCGGACGACCTCGCTATGGTCGAGGTTGCCGGCGCCCGCAATGACGGCCTGCGGCGTGCAATAGTGATGATTGAGGTAGCGCCGGAGGTCGGCCGGCGTGTGGGCGCGGACCGTTTCCGGCGTGCCGAGCACCGAGCGACCCATCGCCTGATCGGGAAAGGCGGATTCCTGGAAGAGCTCGAACACCCAATCTTCGGGCACGTCCTGCGCGGCTCCGATCTCCTGCACGATGACGTGCTGCTCGAGGGCGAGCTCCTCCGCGTCGAGCTTCGGATTGCAGACGACATCGCCGAGCACGTCGAGGCCGAGCGCCACGTCGTCCTTCAGAAGGCGCAGATAGTAGTTGGTGTATTCGACATTGGTTTCGGCGTTCATGTCGCCGCCGACAGCTTCGATCTGCTCGGCGATGTCGCGCGCGCTCCGCCGTTCCGTGCCTTTGAAGGCCATGTGCTCGAGAAGGTGGGAGATGCCATGCTCCTGCGGCGTCTCCGAGCGCGCGCCGGCTCCGATCCAGAGCCCGATCGCCACGCTTTCGAGATGCGGCATCGCGTGGGTGACGACGCGGATGCCGTTTGGGAGCCCGGTGACCTCGACCGTCATCTACACCACCGCCTCGGCCATTTGCGCACGCGCCATGATCGCATTCTCAACTTGCGCCAGATCGGCTGGCAAGACCCGATAATTCTCCTCGCGCGAGAGGATTGCTCGCGCCCATTCGGGAAGTTCCGGCCGGCACCCGCAGGCCGCCTCGACCGCATCCGGAAATTTCGCCGGATGCGCGGTCGCGAGTGTCACCATCGGCGCTTTTCCGAGGTGGCGTTCGGCGACTGCGATGCCGACCGCGCTGTGCGGGTCGACCAGCACTTCGGAGTTCCGCAGCGTCCGCTTGATGGTCGCGGCGGTCTCCGCCTCGTCGCAAGCGCCGGACTCGAAGATTTCGGCAAGACCGTTTCGGGCAGCTTCACTCAGAGTGAAGGCGCCCGATTGTGCGAGCCCGGCCATCGCGCGGCGGACGGCGCCGGCGTTACGGTTTTCGACCTCGAAAAGCAGCCGCTCGAAATTGGACGAAATCTCGATGTCCATCGACGGCGAAGCCGTAGCCTGCACGCCGCGTCTCTCGTAGCGGCCGCTCGTCATCGCCCGATGCAAAATGTCGTTGGTGTTGGTCGCCACGACAAGCCGCTCGATCGGCAGGCCCATGCACTTCGCGGCATAGCCGGCATAGATATTGCCGAAATTCCCCGTCGGCACGGTGAAGGACACTCCGCGCTTCGGCGCGCCCAGCGCGACGGCAGCGACGAAGTAGTAGACCACCTGCGCGGCGATGCGGCCGAAGTTTATGGAATTCACCGCCGAGAGCCGGACGCGCTCGCGAAAGCCGGCATCGGCAAACATGCCCTTCACCAGTGCCTGCGCGTCGTCGAACGTGCCCTCGATCGCAATCGCCTGAATGTTCCGCTCCCGCGCCGTCGTCATCTGCCGGCGCTGCACGGCGGAGATACGGCCGTCCGGGAAGAGCACCGCAAGCTCGACGCGCTCGCGACCGCGGAACGCCTCGACCGCCGCGCCGCCCGTATCGCCCGAGGTGGCGACCACGATGGTCGCGCGCTCGTTCCGCTCGGCCAAAATGTGATCGACAAGGCGCGCAAGGAACTGCATCGCCACGTCCTTGAAGGCGAGCGTGGGTCCGTGGAACAGCTCCAGCAGAAAATGATTGGGCGCGAGCTGCGCAAGCGGGGTGACAGCCGCATGCCGGAAGGTGGCGTAGGACTCGTCGATGATTTTCTTGAGGGCCGCGTCAGCGACCTCGCCGTCGACGAAGCGCCCGATGATGCGGCGGGCGGCCTCCGCATAAGAACACCCGGCAAGATCCGCGATCTCGGATTCGCTGAGATGCGGCCACACCTCCGGCACATAAAGGCCGCCGTCGGAGGCAAGCCCCGCCAGCACGACATCGCGAAATCCGAGCGCCGGCGTGTCGCCACGGGTAGAGACGAAACGCACCAATTCAAGCTCCCAGACGGCGCACGCAGCGCACCCTAAGGTGCGGCCGGGGCCCCGACAAGGGAAGGCGCGATTTCACTCATGCGCGAGGTTAAGCCGCAGGC
>JALYJS010000226.1 GCA_030799345.1 Pseudomonadota bacterium
CACCGGGCCTCACGCGCAGACTGTCACCGACCTGTACGCGCTCCAGCGGCACGTCTTCTTCCGTGCCATCCGGCCGGATGCGACGGGCTGTCGGCGGTGCAAGTCTCAGCAACGCCTTGATGGCCGCGGAGGTGGACGAGCGGGCGCGCAACTCGAGCAGCTGCCCGAGCAGGGTCAGCGACACGATGACGGCGGCTGCCTCGAAGTACACGCCGACCTGGCCGTGCTCGCGGAAGGATTCCGGAAACCAATGCGGCACGACCGTCGCGGCCAGGCTATAGAGGAATGCCGCGCCGACGCCGGTGCCGATCAACGTCCACATGTTCGGGTTGCGCGTCGCGATCGACCGCGCCCAGCGCACGAAAAACGGCCAGCCCGCCCACAGCACGACCGGGGCGGACAGGGCGAGTTCGAGCCAGACGCGTACTTCCGGTGGCGGGACACCGAGCGGGTGACCGAGCATTGCAAGCGCGAATACAGAGATCGTGAGCGGCAGCGTCCACCAGAAGCGCCGCCGGAAATCGGCGAGTTCCGGCTGTTCATCGTCGTCCAGCGTCGGCATCAGCGGCTCGAGCGCCATGCCGCAGATCGGGCAACTGCCCGGAACATCGCGGACGATCTCCGGATGCATCGGGCAGGTGTAGCGCGCGCCGGCGGCTGCCGGCTCGACCGGGATCGTTTCCGGCTTCAGGTATCGCGCGGGCTCCGCCAGGAATTTCGCGCGGCAACCCGCCGAGCAGAACCGGTAGTCATGCGCCTCGTGTGTCGCCTGATGCGGAGAATCGGCCGCCACCGTCATGCCGCAGACGGGATCGATGTGGGCAGTACTCATCGCGGTTCATCCTGTTGGAGCGCATTGAGGATCGGGCAGCTCTCTGCACGGCCGTGACCCGGGCAGGCGGCGACGAGTTGACGCAGGCTTTCCCGGATACGGGTCAGCTCCTTCATGCGGCGCTCGATATCCGCCAGGCGCGCAGACGCCGCCTTGCGAATGCTTTGGACGTTGCGGCCCGCGCTGAGCGCCAGTAATTCGTCGATCTCGTCCAGCGTGAACCCGAGTGCCTTGGCGCGGCGGATGAAACGCAGCCGCTTCAACTCGGCGTCGCCATACCGGCGGTAGCCCGATGCCAGACGGGCTGCCGGCCGCAACAGTCCTATGCGTTCGTAGTGGCGGATGGTGTCGATCGGCACGCCCGTTCGCTTCGCCAGTTGCCCGATTCCGAACGTGGTCATGCATCACCTCCTGCTACCGGCGCCCAGTCTAAAGTCTGGACTGGGGTCCAGAGTCAAGAGATTTCCTCGGGTCAGGGGCTGGCGCGCGACGACCAGTGGATGTGCACGATCTTCCAGCCATCCGCGGTCGAACGTAGCACCATGGTCTCGGCGCTCGCGTACGTCGCGGACTCGCCTTCCTTCTGCACGCGTAGCTCGCCCGCGCTCGCGACCCAGGCCAGGTCGCCGCTGATCCGGGCGATGCGGCGGGCCGGTGCAAGCTCGGCATCTTTCAGGAACTCGGCATCATGCCTGGCATGGCCGCCGAGATACTCCGCGGCCGAGTATTCACCGCCGCCGCTTTCCAGGACGATCAAGTCAGGATCCAGCTCGGCGCCGGCGCGAACGAGGTCGCCAGCGGACAATGCCGCAAAGAAACGATCCACCGTCGCAACCGCCGCGCGCGCCTCATCCGGCACGTCGCTCTGCGGCTCCCCGGCCGACGCGATGCCCGTCATCAGGGCCATTGCGCCGATAAGAATTGTTGTCGCGCGAATCATGTTGATCTCCCGTGTCCGTTGCCGTGGTCCATTTTAGAGTGATCGACCGGTGTTATCGCCGGACTGCGCCGTGCGGGAGTACCGAAGTCAGTCTCTTCGCTGACGCGCCGCGCGACGGATCCGGGCGGATGCGAATACCAGCCCGGATCACTGCCATCCGGCGGCAGGCGGTCGCGTACCTTGATCACCGTGAACATGCCGCCCATCTCGAGATTGCCGAAGGGCCCCTGGCCACCGAGCATCGGCAGCGTGTTCTCGGGACCCCGCATATGCCCGCTGTCGGTGTGGTCCTGGTGCTCCGCCATACCGGCCTCGCCCATCGCCATATAGCCGGGAAGCATCTTCCGGAGCGCCGGTTCCAGGTCACTCTGCTTCACGCCGAGCGGATTCGGCATCTGGTGGCCCATCGCGTTCATCGTGTGGTGCGCCATATGGCAATGCAGCGCCCAGTCGCCCGGCACCGCGACGAACTCGAGATCGCGGGTCTGGCCGACGCCGACGATCTCCGTGGACTCCGTCCGCCACAACGCGCGGGGCCAACGTCCCCCGTCCGATCCGGTCACGTGGAACTGCACGCCGTGCATGTGGATCGGATGATTCCACATCGACAGGTTGCCGACGCGGACCCGCACGCGCTCGCCGGTCTGCGCGAGCAGCGGTGCGATCGCGGGGAACACCTTGCTGTTGAATGTCCACAGGTCGAACTCCTGCATGATCGCCGGATCGGGCCGATAGGTGCCCGGGTGCAGCGCCCAGTCGTGCAGCAGGAAACCGTAGTCGCGGTCGATACGCTCGCGCTCGCCGCCGCGCGGATGAATGATGAACAGGCCCATCATGCCGGTCGCGAGCTGCACCAGTTCATCCGCGTGCGGGTGATACATGTGCGTACCGTGCTGGCGCAGCGTGAATTCGTAGGCATAGGTCTCGCCCGGGAGAATATGCGGCTGCGACAGGCCGCCGACGCCGTCCATGCCGGGCGGCAGCACGATGCCGTGCCAGTGGATGGTGGTGTGTTCCGGCAGGCGGTTGGTCAGGAATATGCGCACGCGGTCGCCCTCGACCGCCTCGATCGTCGGTCCCGGCGTGGTGCCGTTGTAGCCCCAGCATTTCGCGCGGCTGCCCGGCGCAAACTCGTGCTCGATCTCCTCGGCCACGAGATGGAACTCCTTCACGCCGCCGACCATGCGATGCGGCAGCGTCCAGCCGTTCAGCGTTTGCACCCGCCCGGGCCGATGTCGGGCAGCCGGCATGACATGACCCTCGTGCGCCTGCGCCACGGAACGTTCCGCCATCGCGACGAGCGGCAACAGGCTGCTCGCGCCCAGCCAGCGGAACCAGTTGCGTCGACTGATGTTCATGAGCTTTCTCCCGTAATCTCTTGCGCACCGATCGTCAGCGGCCAGTCCGCGCGGTCACCGGGCAATCGGCCGCCTGCTGCCGCGGCCAGGGCGCTGCGCGCGATCCAGTAATCCCGAACCGATTCGAGCCAGTCCTGCCAGGCGCGCAGCTCGTCTCCCTTCGCGTCGAACAATTCGAATGGGCCATGCAGCATGTAGTTGAAGCGCTCCTGCCGCCGCGCGACCACCGAGCCGAGGGCTGGCAGCAAGATGTCCCGGTGCTGGGCGGCGATCGCGCGGGCGATCTCCAGACGCTCTGTCCCCGCGGCAATTTCGTTTCGTGCCGCGAGCGCCGACGCCTCGTGCCGCGCCCGCGCATCCGCAAGCTGTGCTTCTGCACGTGCGACCGTCCCCTGATGCTGGTCGAACAACGGCAATTCGAACTCGAGCGTTGGCCCGCGAAGCTTCGCGCCGTCGGTCTCGCGCTCGCGTTCATAGCCGATGTTGGTGCCGCCAAACCACCGCCAGCGCCGGGTGACGCGCAGCGAATCTTCGAGCAGCGCGATTTCCTCGCGTTGCGCCGCGAGATCGAGCCGCTGCTCCAGCGCAAGCGTCTGCAGTTCCTGTTGATTGATGGGCGACTCCGGCGGTTCAGGTAACCGGTCAACTGTGCGCCAGGCCGCGTCCGTCCCGAGCCCGAGCAGGTCCGCAAGCCGCGCCCGTGCGGCGACTACGTCGGAACGGGCGCGCAGTGATTCGATGGCTCTGCGTGACGCGCCGGCCTCGCGCAGATCCAGATCGAGCTTTGCAATATTGCCGGCCTGGTGGAAGCGGCGCGCCAGTTCGGCTTCCGCTGCCGCCGCCCGGGCGGCTGCTTCGCGCACTGCCGCAATCTGCATCGCGCTGACCTGCGAATACCAGGCGATCTCCACGTCGCGCGCGAGTGCGACGAGCCGCGCCGCGACTTCGAGCTGCACACGACGATAGTCCGTCGCCGACAGGCGCCGGCGCGCGGGCAGCAACAGCAGGTCGGAGAAGCCGATGACGATGCCCTGCGTCGTGCGGTCGCGGCCGGCGCCGTCGGGATCGAGCCACGCGAACGAAAGCCGTGGATTGGCGATCCGGGCGGCCTGCACGAGATCCGCGTGCGCGATGCCGAGACGCGCGTACTGCCGGTGAATCTCGGGGTTATGCATGAACGCCAGCGTCAGCGCCGCTGGCAGGTCCAACGGCCCGTCGAATGATGGCGGTGTCTCCGCGCGGCCATCGGGCCAGGCGGGCATGACGTCCTTGCGCGCGGCAAGGCTGCCTGCGGCGGAGTCCGCGGCATGTTCAATGGGCGTCACCGCGCAACCCGCAATGACGAACACTGCGGTCACGGCAGCGATACGAATCAAGGCTTCCATCTTCCGTTCCTCGTTGCAGGCCCGCGGCGGACGCGGGCAGTCGCGCGATCGTGCGCGGCTTGCCGCCGCGCCCGATGCCTTGCGGATTGCAGTGGCCGTCAGGCCGGAGGTCGGAAGGGCGTCGTCCAGGAACTGAGCGGATGCTGCGCGCGCTGACAGTGTGCCGGCGCCGCCAGGGTGGCAAATCCGCGAACCGCGGCCGGCACGCCGAAGCCCGCCAGTTGCGGGACCATGCAACCGCATTCGCAGTCCATGGTTTCTTCATCACAGCAATCGCCGGCGCCAGCCATGTGCATCATGTCGGCTTGTTCATGGTGAGCGGGCGGGCCCGCGTCGGCCGGTGAAGCACCGCTCGCGGCGGACCAACCGCTGCCATTCAGGGTCAGCATCAGCGCGAGGGCCAATTTCAACATGCGCATGCCGCTACACTGCGCCCGCGATCCCTGCATCGCAAGCCTCATCTGCCGGCCGGGTCACGCGGATAGCTGAGCCGACCGCCCCGGATGGTGCAGCGCACCTTCGCAAAATTAGCGGCATCGGCGCCGGGATCCGCCTTGAGCACGACCAGATCGGCCGCAAGTCCTGCCGCGACGCGGCCACGCTGCTCGCTTTCCATCCAGCGTGCCGCGGGCGCGGTCGTCAGCGACGCGAGAATCTGCATCGGCTCGAGTGCGCTCGACATCAACCGGTACTCGGCGGACGGATCGTAGTCCGCCATGTAGCCGACATCCGTGCCGAACAGCACTTGCCCGCCGGCGGCGGAAAAGCTGCGGAGCTGGCCGATGGCATCGCCGGTTGCCAGATCGGCCATGTTGGCCGGCACCTTCGCGCGGTTCAGTTCATACGGCCACAGCATGAGCGTCGGGATAACCGCGATGTCCTGTTCCACGAGCTGCGACACCAGCGCCGCGTCCCAGATGGTCCTGCCCGGGCCGATGGTCGTGTGCACGAGCACGTCGACGCCGGCCTCGATCGCGATATTGACGCCGTCGATGTCGGTCGGGTGCGCGAGCACCGGCAGCCCCCGGCGGTGCGTCTCGTCTGCCGCGGCGAGCGCGATGTCGGGTTCCATGAAGGCGACCTGGCCGTCGGGCAGCGGCGTCATCACGAACAGTTTCGTGGCGTCCGCGCCGTGGTCGAGATTCGACTGGACGCTGGCGAGCGCTGCTTCGACCGTTGCCGGCTGCGGCAGCCGCGACTGGAAGTCCGCCGGCATGTCGCGCAGGTAAAAAGGAATGCCATTCGCCGGAAACAGGGCCCAGCCCGCGGTCAGGATGCGTGGTCCTGCGATATCGCCGCTTTCGATGCGCGCGCGCAGCGCCATCGTGTTTTCGAGATCGGACGCGGTATCGAGCACTGTCGTGAATCCGTAGCGCGTCAGCATCGCATCGAGCGCCGCGGCGAGTTCCCCGGCCGGGCGGTTTCCGGCATCCGAAAACTTCGGCTCCGTGAAATGCACGTGGCTGTTCTGGAAGCCGGCAGTCACCACGCCGCCGTCGCAGGCAGCGAATTTGCCGGCACCGCGGGTCACGATCGAGTTCTCGGGGCCGACCGCGAGGATGCGGCCGTCTTTCATCAGCACTGCGCCGTCGTCGAGCGGCGGCTGGTCGGGCGCTGTATAGATGCGCACTGCCCGCAGCACCACGGCACCTTCGGGCGCGCGTTCGCCGCAGGCCTGCACCAGCAGCGTCGTCGTCACGAGAAGCGTGGCCGCCATGGGCCGGATGCGCATTGTCCACCTCCGAGTGAGCCCAGTCTAACGCCTCGGTTGTTCCATGCGACAATCAGCGGATGCTGTCCGAACGGAATTTCGTGCTGCACAGCTGGTGTGTGCCGGCCGACTGGGATGCCCCGCGCGTGGTGGGTGGCCGCGGCGCCCGGCTGCTGCTCGAGGGCGGCCGCGAGCTGCTCGACATGTCGAGCCTCGTGGAGTGCAGCAATCTCGGTCATCAGCATCCGCGACTGGTTGCGGCCATCAAGGCGCAGGCCGACCGGCTCTGTTTCGTGACGAGCGCGTGGGGCGCCGAGCCGCGCCACGTCCTGGCGGAGCGGCTGCTGGAACTGTCCGGCTACGAGGGCGGCCTCGTGTTTTTCACGCTCGGCGGCGCCGATGCGAACGAGAACGCAGTGCGCATCGCACGCCAGGCATCGCGCAAGCCGCGCGGACTCGTGGTGACGCGCGACCGCTCGTACCACGGTGCGAGCTACATGGACATGGCGCTCTCGGGCGACGCCCGCACCGCGCACCAGGTTGACGCCGACGCCTGGGGCGTGCGGCATGTGCCACCGCCCTACACCTACCGC
>JALYJS010000409.1 GCA_030799345.1 Pseudomonadota bacterium
ACCAGGAAGACCACGTCAGCATGGCGACTTTCGCCGCCCGCCGCCTCGGCCCGATGGCGGAAAACACCCGCGGCATCCTGGCCATCGAACTGCTCGCCGCCGCCCAGGGAATCGACTTCCGCCGTCCGCTCGCGTCGAGCTCAGCGCTTGAACGCGCCCACTCTCTGCTCCGCGCCAAAGTCTCTTTCTACGACCACGACCGCCACTTCGCCCCCGATATTCAGGCGGCGAAAACAGTTATCTCGTCTGACGACTTTCTGGCACTGGTGCCAACTGGAATTTGCTCTAGTCGCTGAAAATCCGGCGCGCGAGGTGGCGGGGTTCTCGCGAGCAAACTCGTAAGTTCCGGCGGAGTTTGCGAGCGAGAAACCCCGCCGGATCCCGCGCGCCGGATGTGCCGCGTTCTTGAGAAAACCCTATGGCGCCTCCGGCGGATGTCCCGCGAGCCACGTCATCGACCGCATGACGCGAGAGCGACCGCTCGGGTGATCAAAGAAGATGATTTCCTCGAGCGCCGAGGGATCGAGTTTGCGGTAAGCACCGAGCCGAATCGAGACACTCGCGAAACCGTGAGGCTCGCGCGCAGCGTCGAGTCCGAAGGCGTCGGCCTGATGTTCCGCCGTCCGGACGATCGAATTGGTGATGGGCGTGAGCAGCAGCATCACGACGCTGAACGCCGCGAACGCGAGCGGCAGCCCGGCCGGATCCGCGATGTCGCGGACGCCGTAGCGCTCGCCAAAACGGCGCTGCAGCGAACCGAACGCGCGATTGACCGCCCAGTACCCGAAACCGAGCACGAGCGCGAACGCGAAGGTCAGCGACCAGGAGTGCTTCAGCCGGTAATGCCCCATCTCGTGCGCCATGACTGCGCGGATCTCGGGCAGCGAGGTGCCGTTCAGCAGATTGTCGTTGAGCGCGATGCGGGTGGTGCCGGCAATGCCCGAGACGTTGGCGCTGATGCGCCTGGTCTGCCGCGAGGCGTCATACCACCAGACGTCGTGCGTCGGAATGCGGGCTTCGTCCGCGAGCGTCAGGATCGAATCGCGGATCTCGCCTTCCGGCAGCGGCTGATAATCGTTGAACAACGGCGCAACGAACACCGGCTGTATCAGGATCAGGAACAGCATGGTGAGCGCCGTCGCGCCGGTCGCCCAGTACACCCATCGCTCGCGCACGCGCCGCACCAGCGCATACATGCCGGCGATGACCAGCGGCACGAACACGAGCGTCAGCGCGAATCCGATGAGCCACTCGACGAGAAACGCGGGCAGCGACTGGTTCGACATCGCGTATGCATGCTCGCGGAAGTAACCCGTGTACAGCGTCCACGGCAGCATCAGGAGCGAGAGGACGGACCAGAAGCCGAGCGCATACAGCCAGCTTTGCAGGAAGGGGCGCTGCGTCCTCTGTTCCGTCGCGTCGCGGAGCCGGGCGGAGAAGCGCGTGGCGAGCAGCAGCCACAGCACCGCGACCGCGATGACGACGCTCCAGAGTGCGATCCAGTAGCCGCCTTCGAAGTAAGCGTCTGATGTCGCGCGCTCAGCCGCGGGAAAGGTTGCGAGGTAGGCCTCCGTCGCCTGCGCCGGATCGAATTCCGGGCCCCACTCGGCTTCAGGCGGCAGGATCAGCCGTGCCGGCAGTTCCGTAGCCATTTCTTTCTCCCCTGAACGTCACGCTATAGTCGCATGGAATGAACCGGGTGGGACTCATCGGCTGGCGCGGCATGGTCGGTACCGTGCTGCTCTCGCGCATGCGCGCCGAGGGCGATTTCGCGCACATCGATCCGGTGTTCTTTTCGACCTCGATGGCCGGCACGCCGGCGCCGGAAACCGGCCAGGCGGTCGCGCGCGTGTTCGATGCCCATGACGCCGCCGAGCTCGCACGATGCGACATCCTGATTTCCTGCCAGGGCGGAGACTACACCGAATCGGTGCATCCGAAACTGCGCGCCCACGGCTGGGCCGGACACTGGATCGATGCGGCCTCGGCGCTGCGACTGAAGGACGAGTCGGTGATCGTTCTCGATCCGGTCAACCGGCCGGCCATCGAGGCGGCGCTCGCCGCCGGCGGGCGCGACTGGATCGGCGGCAACTGCACGGTCAGCCTGATGTTGATGGCATTCGGCGGCCTGTTCCGCGCCGGGCTCGTCGAATGGATGACGTCGATGACCTACCAGGCGGCTTCCGGCGCCGGCGCGAAGCCGATGCGCGAGTTGTTGCAGCAGATGGGCGCGCTGCATGCCTCGGCGCGCAATCTGCTCGATGACCCGGCGAGTGCGATCCTCGACATCGACCGGCGCTCGTCTGCGGCGTTCACGGACGGCGGCATGCCGGTCGCGGTGATCGGGCAGCCGCTCGCAGGCAGCCTGCTGCCCTGGATCGATCGCGATCTGGGCAATGGCCAGAGCCGCGAGGAATGGAAGATGGGCGCGGAGGGCAACAAGATTCTGGGTGCGATCTCGAAGCCGGTGCCGATCGACGGTCTGTGCGTGCGCATCGGCGCGATGCGTTGCCATAGTCAGGCGGTGACCATCCGGTTGCAGCGGCCGACGCCGATCGCCGAGATCGAGCGTCTGCTGGGCGCCGCGCATCCCTGGATGCGCATCGTGCCGAACGAGCGCGAGGCGACGCTTGCCGGCCTGACGCCGGCAGCGGTGACCGGCAGCCTCGACATCGCAGTAGGGCGCATCCGTCATCTGCCGATGGGCGAGGACTACGTCACCGCCTTCACGGTCGGCGACCAGCTCCTGTGGGGAGCCGCAGAGCCGCTGCGGCGCATGCTGCGTTTGCTGATCGGACGCTGATTTCCGGCCATGACAGTGAGTACGGGCGACGGCGGACGATTCAGCCGGCTGATGGCGCACCCGGGCTTCGTGCGCTTCCTGTCGGCGCGGCTCGCCGTGTCGATCGCGGTACAGATGCAGACCGTCGCGGTCGGCTGGCAGATCTACTCGATTACGCGCGACCCGCTGGATCTCGGCCTGATCGGCCTGTCGCAGTTCCTGCCGTTCGTCCTGCTGGTGCTGCCGGCCGGCCACGTCGCCGACCGGCGCAATCGCGCGCGCATCCTGTCGCTGTGCTACGCGCTCGAACTGCTGTGCGCGCTGCTCTTGCTCGCATTCACGCTGTCCGGGCTCGCCGTCGTCTGGCCGGTGTTCGCGGTGATGGTGATCTTCGGCATCGCGCGCGCGTTCTCGATGCCGGCCGGCCAGGCGCTGCTGCCGAACCTCGTGCCGCCGGAACTGTTTCCGCGGGCGGTCG
>JALYJS010000253.1 GCA_030799345.1 Pseudomonadota bacterium
ATCCCGGTGCGCGCATCGAGGCAATCCTCTGCTGGTCGGCGTTGCCGGGCGCCAGCCGTCACCACTGGGGAACCGATGTCGATGTAGCGGATGGAAGCGTCGCCGGCTATCGGCCGCGGCTCGAAGCGGACGAGTATCGGCGCGGCGGTCCGTTCGCGGCGCTATCCCGGTGGCTCTCCGCGCACATGCGGCATTTCGGTTTCTATCGTCCCTATGCGAGCCGCCGGCCGGGCGTGCAACCGGAGGCCTGGCACCTGAGTTATGCACCCGTGGCGCGCAGCGCGCTCGCCGCCATGACGACGGAATTGCTGGCGTCCGCGATCCGGGACAACGGCGTCGATGGCGAGGTGGAAATCCTCGCGCGGCTGCCGGAGATCAGGAAGCGCTACGTGCTGGACGTGGACGCGCCGCCGCGCATGCGGTCGCGCCATGCGCGGCTCAGCCGGCGCTGACTTTTTCCGCGCCCCAGACGCCGTTCAGGTGCTCGACCAGGAGGGTGCGCACGCCCTCCATCGGGTTCGGCTCGACGGTAAAGACCGGCGGATTCCGGCGCAGCATGGGCCAGCGGCTGCCGCGCGTGAGGCCGCGCAGGAAGTCGACATTCTGCCGGATCGCGTTCATGTACGGATTGTCGCCGCCGTACAGCGGCTCGACGTGGCGATAGGCGTGCTCGAATGCCTGGCCGAGACGCTTGTCGACGGTGTGGGTGATGAACTGCGGCGTCTGCCGCAGCAGATCCAGCCCGGAACCGTAGAGCACCTTGGGCCCGTCGCTCGCCGCATGCACGGCGACGCCGCCCAGCACGAACTCCGCGTACAGGCGGTCGCGGCATTTTTCCAGGTAACAGCGGTCCGCCATCTGCGCGAGCATGTCGGCCGTGCCGAGTAGCTGCCCGACCAGGCGGTCGCGCGGGTCGTCGACGCGCAGCAGGTCCAGCGGCACTTCGTAGCCGGTGAAATGCACGACGCGGGTCGCGATCGGTACCCATTGGTCGAGCCCGGTTTCGGGCAGATACCGGGACAGGTACCTCGCGCTGCGCGTCACGTGATTGCGCGTGAACACGGCGCCGTTTGCGACGCTGGATTCGCTTGCTTCGCGGATGTAGCCCGCGTCGTGGAAGAGCGCAGTGATGATGGCGACCAGCGCGCGCTCGGCGCCGATGCGCGGGCCGTCCGCATGCGATCGTTCGTAGCCGGCGAGCAGGCGTGTCATCGCGAGCACGACGTCCTGCGAATGTTGCAGGTCGTGATAGACCGTGTCGACACCGAGATACCCCGGCATCCGGCCGGTGAACAGTCGCTCGAAGTCGGTCAGCGCGGTCTCGAGCGCCTGCGTTGGCGACCCGGGCCAGGTGTCCGAATAGAGCTCGAGCACGGCCGCACGCACGGCGGCCGGGGAGCTGACCTGGACCGTGTCGGTGACGTCGAAATCGCTGCGGCGGTAAGGGCGGGGCACGCGCCTGCGGGCCTCTGTTCGTGTGGGGTGCACCGGAGACTGTACGCCTCCCGGAACGGTTCGGGCCGGCATGGTTGTCGCGTTCTTGCGCAGTGTCACACTTTCTTTCATTCAGGCTATGTCAAAGGCGGCCAGGACCGGGGCATGGTCGGAAGGACGTTCCCAGGCGCGCGTCGTGCGGTCGATCGTGCAGGCCGTGCAGACCGCGGCGAGATCCGGGGACGCGAGCATGAGGTCGATGCGCAGCCCATGGTTCCGGCGGAAGGCGCCCATGCGGTAGTCCCACCACGACCAGGTTTTTTCCGGCTGCTCGAACTGACGGAAAAGATCGGAGAAGCCGAGCGCCATGATCTTCGCGAGCGCCTCGCGTTCCGGCGGGCTGACATGCACTGAGCCTTCCCAGGCCGCGGGATCGTGCACGTCGCGGTCCTCCGGCGCGATGTTGAAGTCGCCGACCACGAGCAGCCGCGGGTGCCGGGCCAGCAGCGCCGCCAGATAGCCGCGCAGCCTTTCGAGCCACGCGAGCTTGTAGCCGTACTTCTCCGAGCCGACCGACTGGCCGTTCGGCACGTAGACATTGACGAGACGCACGCCGCCGATGGTGGCGGCGATCACCCGCCGCTGCGGGTCGTCCTCGTCCGGCATGCCCAGGACGACGTCGTCGGGCGCATCGCGCGCGAGGATGGCGACTCCGTTGTAGGTCTTCTGGCCGAAATGGACGGCCCGGTATCCGAGCGCCTTGATCGGTTCATGCGGGAACTGTTCGTCAGTCAGTTTCAGTTCCTGCAGCGCAAAGGCATCCACGGGATGGTCGGCCAGCCACTGCTGCAGGTGATCGATCCGCACGCGCAGCGAGTTGACGTTCCAGGTGGCGATCTGCATGCGGACGTCAATATACGCGCGGCCGTCGGAAAAGGGGACGCATCCCTTTGCGCTTTGGCGGGCGGCCAAGTGGCTCGCTCGCTCAGAAGAGAAGAATCGGAGAATTCGCTCGCTCGCCACCCGGCCGCCCACCAGCGCGCTAGAGGTG
>JALYJS010000255.1 GCA_030799345.1 Pseudomonadota bacterium
TGCCGGATGCCGTGACGGACCAGACCTCCGCGCACGATCCGCGAAACGGGTACCTGCCGCGCGGCTGGAACATGGCGCAGGCGGTGGATGCGCGGGCGAAGGACCCGGCGCGCATCGAGCGCGAGGCGCGCGCCTCGATGAAGATCCACGTGCAGGCAATGCTGCATCTGAAAGCCCTGGGCGCGGTCGTTTTCGATTACGGCAACAACATCCGCCAGGTCGCACTCGAGGAAGGCCTGAAGAACGCTTTTGATTTTCCGGGCTTCGTGCCGGCCTACATCCGGCCGCTTTTCTGCGAGGGCATCGGGCCCTTCCGCTGGGTCGCGCTGTCCGGCGATCCCGAGGACATCTACCGCACCGACGCGAAAGTGAAGGAATTGATTCCGGACAATGCGCATCTGCACCGCTGGCTCGACATGGCGCGCGAGCGCATCAAGTTCCAGGGGCTGCCGGCGCGCATTTGCTGGGTCGGATTGAAGGATCGCGCACGCCTCGGCCTGGCCTTCAACGAGATGGTTGCGAAGGGCGAACTGTCGGCGCCGGTCGTGATCGGCCGCGATCATCTCGACTCGGGATCGGTCGCGAGCCCGAACCGCGAGACCGAAGCGATGCAGGATGGATCTGACGCCGTCTCCGACTGGGCTTTCCTGAATGCGTTGCTATCGACCGCCGGCGGCGCCACCTGGGTGTCCATTCACCACGGTGGCGGCGTCGGCATGGGCTTCTCGCAGCACGCTGGCCTCGTGATCGTCTGCGACGGCACGCCGGCTGCCGCCGCACGCATCGCGCGCGTGCTGCGCAACGATCCCGGCACCGGCGTGATGCGTCACGCCGATGCCGGTTACGATCTCGCGATCGCCTGCGCGCGCGAGCAGGGGCTCGATCTGCCCTCGATCGACGGGACATTATGAGCAGCGTGACTTTGAAGCCGGGCGCCATCACGCTCGCGCACCTGCGGCGTATCGTGCGGAGCACGGACGCGATCGCGCTCACCGAGGGCTGGCGGGCGGGCGTCGAGCGATCGCTCGCGGCTGTCGGCAAGCGGCTGGCATCCGGCGAGGCGCTGTATGGCATCAATACCGGTTTCGGGAAGCTCGCCAAGACCCGGATTTCAGATGACGAGCTCGCGAAGCTGCAGCTCTATATCGTGCGCTCGCACGCAGCGGGCGTCGGAGAGCCGCTCGCCGACTCGACGGTGCGCCTCGTCCTGGTGCTGAAGGCGGCAAGCCTGGCGCGCGGTTTTTCCGGCGTGCGCGCAGTCGTCATCGAACGCCTGCTTGAGTTCGTCAATGCGGGCATTATTCCGCTGGTGCCGGGCCAGGGCTCGGTTGGCGCATCCGGCGATCTCGCGCCGCTGGCGCACCTCTCGCTCGCGCTCATCGGCGAGGGGCGCGTGCGCGTGAACGGCGTCGAACAGGATGCCGCGGCGGCGTTGAGGTCCGCGCGGCTGGAACCGCTGGTGCTCGGCCCGAAGGAAGGACTCGCGTTGTTGAATGGCACGCAGGTGTCCACGGCGCTCGCGCTCGAAGCGCTGTTTGCGGCGGAAGACCTGCTGCTCGGCTCGATCCTGACCGGTGCGATGGCGGTGGATGCGGCGCTCGGCAGCCGCGTGCCCTTCGATGCGCGTATTCACGAAGCGCGCGGACAACCGGCGCAGACGGCGATCGCCGCCGCATTTCGCGCGGTACTCGGCGAAAGCGATATCGGCCGTTCGCACGAGCACTGCGACCGCGTGCAGGATCCGTATTCGCTGCGATGTCAGCCGCAGGTCGCCGGGGCCTGCCTGCAACAGATCATCGACGTCGCACGCGTGCTCGGCATCGAGGCGAACGGCGTCTCCGACAACCCGCTCGTGTTCGGGGCCGAAGGCGAGGTGCTGTCCGGCGGTAATTTCCACGCGGAGCCCGTCGCCTTCGCCGCGGACAACCTCGCGCTTGTCTTCGCCGAAATTGGCGCACTGGCGGAACGGCGCATCGCGATGCTGATCGACGACAGCCTGAGCCAGCTCCCGGCGTTCCTGGTGCGCGAAGGAGGCCTGAACTCCGGCTTCATGATTGCGCAGGTGACGGCCGCCGCGCTCGCCTCCGAGAACAAATCGCTCGCGCATCCGGCATCGGTCGACAGCCTGCCGACCTCTGCAAACCAGGAAGACCACGTCAGCATGGCGACTTTCGCCGCCCGCCGCCTCGGCCCGATGGCGGAAAACACCCG
>JALYJS010000268.1 GCA_030799345.1 Pseudomonadota bacterium
CAGCCAGGCAGAACCGCGTTCGACGTGACGCCGAACGGCCCTGCGTCCTGGGCGACTGCGCGTGCGAGCCCGATGACCCCATGCTTGGAAGCGGTGTACGCGCTGCCGGAGCGTTCTGCCTTCTCGCCGGCCGTCGAACTGGTGAAGACAAGCCGACCGAAGCCGCGCTTGCACATACCGCCTACCGTAAGCCGCGCGAGCTCGAACGGACCGTCCAGGTTGATGCGCATCGTCTCGCGCCAGACCTCCGGATCCTGCTCCCACACCAACCGCTCGTGGGCTGAGCCGATGCCGTGGTTCACGACCAGCACATCGATCGGCCCCAGTCGTCGCTCGGTTTCGGCAACGGCCAGGGCGCAACCTTCGGCGGTGCCGAGGTCGGCCACCGCATATTCCAGGCCAACGGCCGCCAGTTCCGCTTCGCTGCGTGACACAACCATCACCCGCGCGCCCGCGGCCGAGAGCAGCAGCGCTGCTTCGCGCCCGATCCCCCGGCCGCCGCCCGTAACGAGCGCTACGCGTCCGTCCAGCTTCGTCATCCGGTCAGTGTGCCACGCACCCGGTTCTGGGGTTACCGGAGTCGCCTTGACAGTCACCGGTAGGCTCCCGACAATCGCGCCTCCCCGGGGCTCCTTCCCACCGCGTGGCTAGGTAGCTCAGCTGGTTAGAGCACGGGATTCATAACCCCGGGGTCGAGAGTTCGATTCTCTCCCTAGCCACCATTTTTTCGACGAAACGCCGGATTGCCGCGATCGGCGCGGGTGCGCCGGCGCCCGCCAACCCATAGCGTGGTGGGATGCCGATCAAGGAGATCCGAATGTCCGCATTGCGAAGCAGAATCCCGGCGCTGGCCGCTGCCGTCCTGATCCTGGGTTTGACGAACGCTGCCGTGGTGACGGCGCAGGAAACGCCGGCGACAACCGAGGACCAGCGGCTCGCCGCGTTCTTCGAGGAAGTGTTCCAGCGCAACCTGAAGGACAGCCCGGTCTTCCAGTCGCAGCTCGGCATGAAAGGGCCGGACTACGGCAAGTGGAACGATTTCTCCGACGCGGAAGCGAACCGACAGAACGAGCTGACGAAGCAGGACCTCGCGCGGCTGCGCTCCGAATTCGACTACGCGAAGCTGACGGCCGGCACGAAAGTCAGTTATCGCGTATTCGAATATCAGCAGGAATCGGCGCTGCGCAATTTCCCGTGGCGTTTCCACAACTATTCGTTCACGACGATGACGAACCCGGCGACGGCTTTCTTTGCTTTCCTGCAAAACGTCCATCGCGTCGACGACGTGTCGGACGCCGAGGCCTATGTGTCCCGCCTGGCCGGCCTGGAGCAGGTTTACGACGAGGCGGTCATCTCGATGAACACTGCGGCCGATCGCGGCATCGTGCCGACCGCCTATTCCTTCGACCCGGTGCTGGCCGACGGCCGTGCTGTTTTGACCGGCGCGCCATTCGACGAGAGCGGGACGGATTCGGCATTGCTGGCCGACTTCCGCGCCAAGGTGGAAAAGCTCGAAATTCCGGAGGCGGACAAGAAGCGGCTGCTGGACGAGGGTATTGCCGCAATGCGTGGTCCGATGCGTGCCGGACTCGACAAAATCCTGGCGAACGTCGAATCATTGCGCAGCAGATCGCCCGGGCCGCACGGCGTCTGGAAGCTGCCGGACGGCGATGGCTACTACGAGAACCGGATCCGGTTCTGGACTACCGAAGAGAAGCTCGGCGCTGATGAGATTCACCGTATCGGTCTTGCCGAAGTCGCGCGCATCCGCGGGGAGATGGAGGCGATCATCCGCCAGGTCGGATTCAAGGGCGACGTCCCGGCCTTCTTCAAGCACCTGCGCGAGGATCCGGCTAACTTCTTCCCGGATACCGACGAAGGGAAGCAGGCCTATCTCGACCAGTCAAAGGCCTATATCGATGCCGTGTACTCGGATGTCCGCGAGTACTTCAATGTGCTGCCGAAGGCACCGCTCGAGGTGCGGCGCGTGGAGGAGTGGCGCGAGGAGACCGCGCCGATCGCCTTCTACAACCAGCCGACACCCGACGGCAGCCGGCCCGGCATCTATTACGTGAACCTCAAGGACATGACCACCCGGCAGAAGCATGAGATGGAGACGGTCGCCTACCATGAAGGCGCACCCGGACATCACTTCCAGATTGCGATCCAGCAGGAACTCGAAGGCGTGCCGATGTTCCAGAAATTCGCTTTCTTCGGCGCCTATATCGAAGGGTGGGGGCTTTACGCGGAACGCCTCGCGAAGGAGCAGGGCCGGTTCAAGGACCCGATGCAGGATTTCGGCCGGCTGCAGAACGAAATGCTGCGCGCCGCCCGGCTCGTGGTCGACACGGGCGCGCACGCCAAGAAGTGGACGCGCGAACAGATGATCGACTACATGCTCGAGAACAACCCGATGACGGTCGAGGATGCCACCAAGGAAACCGAGCGGTACATCGACACGCCGGGACAGGCGCTGTCTTACAAGATCGGCATGCTGAAGATCCTGGAAC
>JALYJS010000271.1 GCA_030799345.1 Pseudomonadota bacterium
CTTCACCCCGTGCGAAGCGGTAGGCGGTGTCGGGATCGACGCCCATCGCGCCGCCCAGGTAGGTGTCGAGCGAATAGCTCGTATGCAGGTGCAGGTCGCCGAAATACGCCTGGCGCAACGGCTGAATACTGACCGCCGGCGCTTCGGCGGCTGAGCCCCGCGTCGAACTGGCTGCAATCGTTGCCAGGACGAGCGACGCCGCAATCCGGGTCACCATTGAGTTCATGCCAACTCTGTATCCGACCGCAACGATGCGACTATGGTAGTCGCGATGGATGGTTATGTGAGGGCGTGCCAACTACCACGCGGCGGACTGCGCGTCCTCCGACGACGACGTCCGAGTGCTCAGCCGGGCTCCTGCACGATGGGCTGGGAGAGAATCCAGAGACTGGTGCTCGTGAATGCCAGCATCAGGACCAGCATCGGCAGTTGGCTCAATGTCGCGGCCCGTCGCGTCGGGAACAGGCGAAGCGCCTCGATGTGGGCCAGCGTCACCGAAATGACGTGGCCGATGACGATGGACACCACCGCGATGTACCAGACGGACTTCATGCTGATCACGCCGAGATCGATCGCGCGGCCCCGCGTGCCGAAGAGGTCCCAGCCCCACCCGAACGGATCGGACGCGACCGATATCGCCAGCTGGCCGGCCAGCAGCAGATAGGAAAGATAGTGCGCGGCGTGATACGCGATGGCGATCGGCAGGAAGGAGAGCGCAAAAGTGCGCATCGCCTGGCGGCCGCTGACGCCCCCACCCGCGAGCGCGCTCAATTTGCAGACGATGGCGAAGACCGCGAAGAACACAAGCGCGGTCAGGAGCAAGCCCAGCGTCTTGGCTGTCATCAGGATGTCGATATCCCAATCGCCCAGCCAGAGCAGGGCAGGGCGCAGCGAGGGATTGTGCGCAAGCCAGATGACCGCTGAGGTCCAGGGCGGTGTCTCCGAAAGACCGTCGAAGGTCACCGTTGCCAGCACGACCAGCACGAATGCGATTTCGCCCAGTGCTCGCGGATGTTCGCCCAGGAGTCCGGCACCCGGCAGTTGCAGCGTGAGCTGGCCGACAGGGTTGCGACTGAATGGCGCGAATCGCCCGAAGAGACCGAAGACCCGGCTGAAGAGGTCAGCGCCGGCGCGCCAACGGTTCTCGCCGAAGAGCGCCATCCCTGTCCAAGCGCCGACCGAGTACAAAAGTACGAGCAGTGCCAGGTCGCGTGGCAGTTCGCCGAAGTCGCTTGCGAGCTCGAGCCACGCAAAGATGAAATACATCGCGACGGCCGGCCAGGCGCCCCACGGGGGACTTCCTGCGGTGGGCACCGGAGGCGGCCGGCCCAACCAACTTCGGGCCTGGCGCCAGATCGTGCTCCACGGATCGAGGCAGGGCCAGACATTGCCGATCAGAGCGGTCACGAGCAACAAGCCAACCCACCACAGCACCCAGACCAGCACAGGCGCGATATTTTCGCTGGAGTCCTGCTTGCCGAAGCAGCCCGCGATCAGCACAAGCATGAAGAGAAAGACACCCACCGCCGTGAGGGTGCTCCCGGCGGCGGCTCGAAGCCATCGCGGCAGGGGCGGCAGCACCCACTGCCAGGCGCGGTCGCTTGCCGGCCGCAGCATGGCGACCGCGATGATGAAGGAGAGCAGTACCACGGCGGCGCCGCCTGCGAGAAAGAAGTCGAGCGGCAGCGGCAGGTCGTAACGCTGGCCGAAGGCGTGTGCAGCAGCCGGCTGGTTGGCACCGCCCGCGAACGCGGCAAGCGCAGTCGCCGCAGCCGTCGTCCTGCGCATCGCTAGCCGGGGTGGACTTCGAGGTAGAGCAGCGGCGCGTGGCCGTGCGCGCCGCCGTGTTCGTGCACCGCCAGCGGGAAACGGCCGCTCGACGGAACGGCGAAGCGCCAGACCGCAGGCTTGTCGGCAGCGAGCTTGAAGGTCAGCGAGTAGCCGTGCAGGTGCAGCTCGAGATCGCGGTCGCTGCTGAGTTCGAGCACCACATCGTCGCCCTGCGACACTTTGAGCGTCGGCGCGGTCGCGGCCAGCTTTCCGTCATGGATGGCGAGCTCAAAATGCCGTTCAGCTGCTCGAGCGGTCGCCGACAGCAGCAGCGCCGCCGCCATCACGGTCATCGGCAGAATCGAGACAGCTGCCCGAGCACTCTTCACTCGCCCGACTCTACTTCACCTTGAGTTTTTTCAAACCCGCGGACTGGCCGTCCAGCATCAGTTCGACTTCGTAGTCTCCAACGGGCCAGCCGTCCGGCTTGCTCACGTGAAACTCGTTGGTCGCGAGTCCGTTCGTGTCGATGGTCATGCTGTCTTCCTT
>JALYJS010000280.1 GCA_030799345.1 Pseudomonadota bacterium
CATGAAGACTGCAGTCGCCACGATCATGGGCTGGGAGCAGACGGCATCAGGCTACGCAGCGGTCTGGGCCACTGAGAATACGCGCGCCGCCCTCTGGGACGCGATGAAGCGCAAGGAAGTCTATGCCACCACGGGGCCGCGCATGACCGTGCGTTTCTTTGGTGGCTGGGATTTTGTCGAGGCGGATGCGCAGGCGAGCGACGTCGCCGCAGCGGGCTACGACAAGGGCGTGCCGATGGGCGGCGATCTCACGGCAGCTCCGGCCGACAAGTCGCCGACCTTCCTGGTGGCCGCGACGAAAGATCCGGAAGGCGGTAACCTCGACCGCGTCCAGATCGTCAAAGGCTGGGTCGATGCCAAGGGCGCGCGCCAGGAGAAAGTCTACGACGTAGCCTGGTCCGGCGATCGCAAGCCCGGTGCCGATGGCAAGCTGCCGGAGGTTGGTAACACGGTCAACGTCGCCGATGCCACTTACACCAACGACATCGGCGCGCCACAGCTGGCGGCCGCATGGACAGATCCGGAGTTCGATCGCGCACTCAGGGCGGTCTACTACGCGCGCGTGATCGAGATTCCGACGCCGCGCTGGACGGCATACGACGCCAAGCGCTTCAACGTGAAGATGGGCAAGGAAGTGCGGATGATCACGACGGAGCGCGCGTATACCTCGCCGATCTGGTACACGCCTTGAGGATCCCGCCCAAGGGCTGATTGCCGTGCGCCGCCTTCTGCGCGAACCCCTCGTACACTTCCTGGGGCTGGGAATCCTGTTGTTCCTGCTATATGGCTGGGCGCAGGACGGCTTCCTGGACGCGCCCGAGGAGATCGTCGTTTCGCGCGGGCAGGTGCAGAGCCTGCAGGTTCAATTCGAGCGAACCTGGCAACGGTCGCCGACGCCGGAAGAGTTGCAGGGTCTCGTGGAATCCTGGGTGCGCGAGGAAGTGTTCTATCGCGAAGGTCTTGCTGCCGGACTGGAGCGGGACGACCCGATCGTCCGTCGCCGGATTGGCCAGAAGATCGAGTTCATGATCGAGTTCGCTCCGCAGGCACCTCCCAGCAATGCGGAGTTGCAGTCGTGGCTCGAGGCGCACGCCGATCAGTACGCGGTAGAGCCACGGCATTCGCTGCGGCAGGTCTTTTTCGATCCGGCGCGGCGCGGCGGGAAACTCGACGACGACATCGCTGGCGCGCTGCGGGCGCTCAAGGCCGGCAAGGCGGTCAACGGCGACCCGACTCTGCTACCGGCCACGCTGGAGGACGCGCCAGCATCCGACATCGAGGCGCAATTCGGCCCCGAGTTCGCCGCTTCGCTCAGGGACGTGGCCGTCGGGGAATGGCACGGTCCCCTGCGGTCCCCGTTCGGCCTGCACCTCATTGAATTGAGCGCCAGCGCTCCGCCACGGCCGGCGACGCTCGATGAGGCGCGTGCCGCGGTCGAGCGCGACCTGGCCGCGTCGCGTCGCGACGAAGTGAAGAAGGCCTATTACGAAACATTGCGCGCGAAATATACGGTCCGCGTCGAGAGCGCGAACGCGGAGACTGCGGCGTCCGAATGAGATTCCTGATCGCGTTGCTGCTGTCGGGCCTGGCCTGCGTCGCGCAGGCCGACATTTTTCGCCCGGCGTACCTGGAGCTGCGCGAGGCCGGCGAGGATCGCTATGAGGTGATGTGGAAGACGCCGATGCTCGGGGATTCGCGCCTGCCCGTGGACTTGCGCTTTCCCGTAGGCACGACGTCGATCACCGAGCCGCAGGGACAGATCGGCGATGGCGCATTTGTCGAACGCTGGACGATTCATCGTGCCGGCGGGCTCGCCGGGCAAACGATGGGCATTGACGGCATCGCGGGCGGCATTACCGATGTCATCGTCCGCATCGAACGCCTGGATGGCACCAGCCAGGTCGAGCATCTATTACCGCAGCGGCCGGAGTTCGTCATCCAGGGGACGACCAGTGCCTGGCAGGTTGCCGGCTCCTACCTGGTGCTCGGTATCGAGCACATCCTGGGCGGCATCGATCATCTGCTGTTCGTGCTCGCGCTGCTGCTGATCGTGCGCGGTGCACGCCCGATCATCCTGACGATCACTGCGTTCACCGTTGCGCACAGCATCACGCTGGTCGCGGCAACGCTCGGCTGGGTGACGGTTCCTGGACCACCGGTCGAAGCAATCATCGCGCTCAGCATCGTATTCGTCGCCGCCGAGGCCGTGCATGGCCTGCAAGGGCGGCCGGGACTGACGGCGCGCGCGCCCTGGGTCGTGGCATTCAGTTTCGGATTGCTGCATGGATTCGGATTCGCGGGCGCGCTCGCCGAGGTT
>JALYJS010000292.1 GCA_030799345.1 Pseudomonadota bacterium
ATACAGCCTGCCCGTTGAGCCACACCGTCTGGATGCCGACCGACAACGCTTCCGGGTGCTCGAACGTTGAACGATCCGCCACCGTTTCCGGATCGAACAGCACGAGGTCCGCGTAAGCGCCCGCGCGGATGACACCCCGATCCGTGAGACCCGTGTGGGAAGCCGAAAGACCAGTCATCTTGTGGATCGCCTGCTCGAGCGTCAGCAGCTTCTGCTCGCGCACATAAACGCGCAGCACCTTCGTGAAAGCGCCGGTCCCGCGCGGATGGCGACCGGCCAGCGCCCCGTCCGAGCAGATGTTGGCGTGCGGCCAGGCGATCAGTGCAGCGACGTCCTCCGGCTTCATGCTCGTGCCAATCACGCCGACATCCGCGTCGGGGGACTGCGAGCGTGCGATCAGGTCCATCAGCGTTGCCGGCGGATCCATGCCCTTGCGCTTTGCGATCTCCGCAATACTTAATCCTTCGAGCGCAGGTTCGGGCGAATAGCGCGACAGCACGAGACCATCGGGCGGCGAGACGCGCTCCAGCGCGAACTCGGCCGACGTGCGATTGGTGAAGTCCCGCTCCGGGAACAGCACTTCGAGGCTCGAATGCCAGGCCTCATACGGATAGATGTCGCCGGTGACATCGACGCCCTCCGCGCGCGCCTTATCGAGGATATCGAGCAGTCGCTTCGACTGGCCCCACCAGTCCACCATCGCGAGCTTCATGTGCGAGACCTGCACCGGCAGCTTCGCTTCGCGCCCGATCCGGATGATCTCGTCGATCGCTGCCCAGAAGTACCGGTCTTCGCTGCGGACGTGGCTGATATAGCGGCCACCGAAGCGCGCGGCCTCCTTGGCGAGCTCAATCACTTCTCCGGTCGCGGAGAAGATACCGGGGTCGTACTCGAGCCCGGTGGAAAGGCCGAGTGCGCCCGCCTCCATGCCGTCGGTCAGGAGCGCGCGCATGCGTGCGACTTCCGCCGGCGTCGCCACGCGCCGGAAGTCCTTGCCCATGACCTCCGCGCGCAGGTCGCCGTGGCCGACGTAGGTCGCAACATTGATCGCGGCAGGGGTCTTCTCCTGGTGTGCGAACAACTCCCGGACCGGATAGCTCATGCTGCCGTCGTTGCCGGCGACGATCGTCGTCACACCCTGGCTGACGACCGCGAGCGCGTCGCGCGATTCGAAGAGTCCGCTGTCGTGGTGGCTGTGGGTGTCGATGAAGCCGGGCGCGAGGATCAGGCCGCGGGCATCGATGACGCGCTCGCCGGGTTCGGCTTTCAAAGTGCCCGCCGCAACGATCTTTTCGCCATCGATGCGCACCGCGCCCGTCGCGGCCGGCGCGCCGGTCCCGTCGACTATGCGGGCATTGACGATCAGCGTGCTGTCGGCGGACGCAAGGCCACACCACAGCGCCGCGACCAGCGCGACGCCGTCAATCCATCGTGGGTATCTCACTCGGACGGCTCCTTGACCCTTGCAAAGGGCAATCCCCTCAGACCGAACGCGTCATAGACAAAGCTGCCCGTGCCGGCGCCGCCGTCCGGAAACCGCAGCGTGAAGGAGTCATCCTGGTCGGCGAACTCGCCGGGCTTGCCGGGCGAAAGCACCGCGCCTTCGGCGCAGCGCTCGACCACGAGCCGGCCGTTTGCCAGGTAGAGCGCGCAGTGCGCATTGGCCTCGGCGCTGAAATAAATCCCGGCGTAGCGCCCGAGTTCGCGTGGCTGCCACGACGCCTTGACCGGTGAGGTATCTTTTTCGTCTTCCTCATCCGGCCCGGCCGGCGCCATCTTGTCCTTGAGGAACAGTTGCGCGATCTGCGTCGCCAGGTCGCCCGTGTCCGCATCGGCGCGGTTGCACAGCACAATCGTCGACAGGCGCTCTTCCGGAAAGCGCAGTACATGGGAACGGTAGCCGACCCAGGATCCGCCATGGCTGACGGAGGGCAGGCCGCGCGTGTCACCGACACGCAGGCCAGCCGCATAGTCAATGCGCTTGCCGGAGTTCAATACGGCGGTCTCGACCATCTGCTCCAGCAGCGCGGTCCCGCCGAGCTTGCCCGTGTAGAAATTATCGTCCCACAAGGCGAGGTCCTGCAGATTGCTGTGCACCTGGCCGTCGCCGACCTGCTCCCAGGCCGTCTCGTCGATCACGAATCCCGTGTTCGACTTCGCGTAGCCCCGCGCGAGCGCCGCAATGCCGTCGGGATAGCTGTCCACGATGCTCGTGTTACTCATGCCGAGCGGTCGAAAGATCCGCTCTTCGGAGAATCTCGCCAGCGATTGGCCGCTGACGCGCGCAATGACGACGCCCAGGAGCAAATAGCCGGTATTGCTGTATTCGTATTCCACCCCCGGCTGTTCATTCGGTCGCGTCTGCCGCGCAAGCACCCTCATCGACTCGTGGATTGTGGCGCCATCGGCGTCGCCGCGGCCACCCATGTAGATAATGCCGATGTAGTCGCGCAGCCCACCCGTGTGATGCAGCAGGTGGCGAAGTGTAACGCCGCTGGCGCTGGCGGCGAGCTCGGGCACGTAGCGCACGATCGGATCATCGAGCGACAGCTTGCCGTCCTGCTGCAGCAGAAGTAACGCGAATGCCGTGAATTGCTTCGAGACCGAGGCGAGGTTGAAGATGGAATGCGTGTCGAGCGGTTTGCCGCGCTCCAGATCGGACTGCCCGTAAGCGTATGCATGCGCGAGCTTGCCATCTTGCACGACCCCGACCGTGCACCCCGGTTCCCCAGGCTTTACCAGACCCGAAACGATGCCTGCGATGGCGCGTTCGGTCGCTGGCTCGGCAGCCTGCGTCGCGATTGTCGACAGTGCAATGCAAGCGGCGGCGCACGCGATGGCCGCGCCGCGAATCCGGTCAGCATGACGGTGAGACAGAAATTTCATTTTGATTCAGACTGTCAGGAGTATAGCAACGGGTATCAATGATTCAGAGCCCCTATCTGCTGTTCCTCGGCGACGCACCGGACCAGGCCACCGCGAAGACGGCTGCGGGAATCCGGCAGTGGCGACCCGAATTATGCGCCGGCCAGCTCCGCCTTCCAGATTGCCGCGTCGATCTCGGACTGCCCGACCTGACCCCGACGGCGGCCGCCGCCAGCGGCATCCGGACGATGATCCTCGGCATCGCGAACGACGGCGGTTTCATTGCGCCGAACTGGGTCGCCGCGATCATCGAAGCGCTACGGGCCGGGCTCGACGTGGCCTCCGGCCTGCAT
>JALYJS010000304.1 GCA_030799345.1 Pseudomonadota bacterium
CGTGCTTGTACTCGAGCCGGGTCCACATGGTCACGATGTCGCCGTTCTTCTCGGAATCGTGGCGGGTCACGAAATACACCTGCTCGGGATAGGTCTCGATCCACTCCCAGTCCATGCGTCCCTTCAGTCGAGCTGCTTGACCCATTCGTTGCCGGCGCCCTTCATCGGTACTGTCGTGATCTGCGCGAGTGCGGGGGCTGTGAAAACAAGCCCTACGAGAACGAGTGCGGTGCAATTTTGAGTGTTCATGCGAGTAGGTCGCCAGGTGCCTGGGCAGATTATCAACCCAGGATCGCTTCGCGTCGATACAGCCGCCCGGCGAGCCAGGAAAGGGCCACGCCCAGCGCCAGAGTGCTCGCGACCGACAGCAGCATCCAGGCGGTCGGCACCGGATCGCCGCGCATCAGTCCCTGGATCACGAGGTGCTGCGACAGCGACGGTACGAGCATCAGGGCCGCCGAAGGCTGCACGGCGAGTACGCCCGCGATCGCGATCGGCACGGTCGGCACCAGCATCGCGATGCCGAGCCAGGACTGCGCTTCCTTGTAGCTCTTCGTGAAAGAGGCGACGACCGTCAGCAACGCCGCACCGACCAGCGCGAAGGGCAGCACGGTCAGGAACACGCGCCAGGCGACCGGCGCGCCGAAGTTTGCCGACATGCCGAAGGTCTCGAGCGGCACGAAGTCGAGCGCGACGACGATGGACGCGGCCACGAGCGCGAGCGCGATCACCATCATGAGTGCCGCCGCCAGGATCTTGCCGTAGATCAGCTGCGCGCGCGCCGCGGGCACGGTGAGCAGCGCCTCCAGCGATCCGCGCTCCCGTTCGCCGGCGGTCGCATCGATCGCGAGATGCAGGCCACCCAGCAGCGTGATCAGCAGGATCACGTAGCTCAGCATTCCGAGCAGCAGCGTCGCGCGCGCGGACGGCGTGGAGACATCGATGTCGTTGACCACGACCGGTTGCAGGATGGAAGGCGAAATGCCGCGTGCCTGAAGCCGAAGCGCGCCGATCAGGCCGGAGTAGCCGGCGATCGCGTTACGGACGCGCGCCGCGCGTCGCTCGGCCTGCGAGTTCGCGCCGTCGGAGTAAAGCTCAATGGCCGCGGGCTGGCCGCTCGTGAAGCGTTCGCCGAAACCCTCCGGCACGCGCAGCACGACGAGGCCGTCCTGGTCTTCGATCCAGCGGCGGATGTCCGCCTCCGTGCCGTCCTCGAGCGTGACCGTGAGTCCCGACTCGCGCAGCTGCTGCACCAGGCTGGGCGCGGCGGCGGCGTTGGCGACCGTGACGGGAGTCAGCTCGTCCTGAGAGGCGACCGAGCGCGACAACGCCAGCTTCAGGATCAATATGAAGAACAGCGGCGCGAAGATCGGGCCCAGCACGAGGCTCGTCATCAGCGTGCGCCGGTCGCGGAGCGTCTCGCGCACTTCCTTCTGCATGACGGTGCGTACGACGCCGCTCATTCGAGCCCCCGCCCGTCGCCGGTCGCGGCGACGAAAGCGTCCTCGAGCGAGGCCGCCGAAAACCGCGCGCGGAGTTCATCGGGCGACCCTGCGGCGACCACATGGCCGTGATCGATGATCACGATATCGTCGCAGAGTGCGGCGACCTCCTGCATGACATGGCTCGAGAACAGCACGCAGTGGCCGGCGCTGCGGAGGCTCCGGATCACGGCGCGGAGCGCGCGCGTCGCCATCACGTCGAGGCCGTTGGTCGGCTCGTCGAGCAGCAGGTTCTTCGGCGCATGCACCAGAGCGCGGGCGAGCGCGACCTTGATGCGCTGCCCCTGCGAGAAGCCCTTCGCGCGCCGGTCGGCGAAATCCGTCATTTCCAGTTCGGTCAGCAGTTCCTCGACGCGGCGTGCGCAGTCAGGGGGCGCGAGTCCGTGCAGCGCGCCGAAGTACGCGACGTTCTCGCGCGCGGTGAGCTGCGGGTAGATGCCGGCGGCATGCGGCAGCACGCCGATCGCACGTCGCGTCGCGAGCGGATCCGCCGTTACGTCGATCCCGTCGACGGTCGCGGTGCCCGCGTCGGGACGCAGCACGGTGTAAAGAACGCGCAGCGTCGTCGATTTGCCGGCGCCGTTCGGCCCGAGCAGGCCCGTGATGCGCCCGTCCTGCGCCTCGAAACTGACCCCATCGATCGCGCGCACCGTTCCGAAGCTGCGGGTGAGATTCTCGACCCGGATCATGGTGCGCTGCCGCTGAAGTTCAGGAAGAACGGGGCCGGCTGGATCTGGTCCACGCAGGCGGTATCGAGCTCCGCTGCCGAAGCCGCCTCAATGAAGCGGCGGACGAGGCGCTGCACGCAGTAGAGTCGCGCCTGCCCGTGGCCCTGGCCGGGAACGACCACATGCAGCGAGCGTTCGAAGCCCGTGGCCGCGGTGGCGCCGTACTCGGCGGGCGTCGCGGGATCGAACTCGCCGGACAGCAGCAGCGCCGGCACAGCGGAGGCGAGTGGCTCGCCAAAATCCGGATCCACGGGTCCGCGTGGCCAGACTTCGCAGATCGCCGTCATGCCGTCCAGCATCACCGGACCGAGATAGGTGCGCTCGAGCTGCGCGCGATCCACGGCGCCCGCGAAGCGCGGCGCATCTTCCGCGCAGACGACCGAGTGATGCATGCCTAGCGCGATCATGCGTTCGAGGTCCTCGCCGATCATTTCGGCCTGGGCGGCCAGCGGCGCATAGTTACCGTTGGTCGCTGCCTCGTGCAGTACGAGCGGCAGCAGCGACGCCATGCGTGCCGAATAGGTCAGCATGCGTGCCATCGTGATCAGGTGGCCGCGGGTCACGTCGAGCTTGCGGATCTCGCCCGTCACCGGATCGGCGATGGTAACCGGGATCGGGGCGCGCTTGAGCCGCGCGTCCACGCGCGCGAACTGTTCCGCGAGCGCGGGAAATCGCTCGTTGCAGTCGGGATCGTCGGCGCAGCGCTCGAATACGCGATCGAGGGCGCGCTGCGACTCGATGGCGATCTGCGGCACCAGCGCGAGCGTCGGCGGCACGACCGCATCGAGCACGATCGAGCGCGTGCGCTCGGGATAGCGCCGGGCATAGTGCTGCGCGACGCGCGTGCCGTAGGAGCCGCCGATCAGGTTGAGCTCGGCATAGCCGAGCGCGGCGCGAACCGCCTCGAGGTCGCCGACCGCGATGCTCGTCGTATAGAACTGCGGGCGGCCCGGAAGCGCCGCGAGGCAGTCGCTCGCGAGTTCCCGCAGCTGGTCCGGGGTGAGTTCGCCGGATTCGATGGCGTCTTCCGGCATGTCGCAGTCGAGGCGATTGGAACTACCCGTGCCGCGCTGATCCACGAGCACGATGTCGCGCTCGCGGCGCAGACCGCCGTACGCGCCGAGGGCCGGTGCGTAGGCTTCGATTGCGCCCTGGCCCGGCCCGCCCGCGAGCAGGAACAGCGGATCGGGTTTTGCCCGCGTCGCGATTGCGGGCACGACCGCGACTGCGAGATCGATGGTGTCGCCGTCCGTTTCGGCGGGGTTCTCGGGCACGGTAAGCTGGCCGCAGCGGGCCGCTATCGAGACGAGTCCGTCGGCATCGCTGATGCGGCAGGGCTCGAGCGCGAGGCCGGCCACGCGGGCAGCATCGGCCACGATCGAACCCGGCGACAGCAGCGCACCGAGCACGAAGGCTGCCAGCAGTTCGAGGCGCGTGTGCGAGCGGTCACTCATGGCCATTCTCCGCATTCGATTCCATCGCCTTCTGCATCGCCTCGAGTCGCTCCGCGCGGCGCCGCTCGCGCAGTCCCCAGAACCACAGGATGCCCGCTGCCACGGCAGTTGCAAGGCAGGCGAATGCGATCGTCACCGGCAGGCGCCCCGGCTCCTTGCTCGCGTAATCGATCGAGAAGGCGATCGTGATCACGACCAGGTTCGCGGCCAGCAACAGCCAGCCAAAGCGGACGTAACGCCGGCGCGCCTTGCTCCGGTGCATCGAGAGCGCCAGGAAATCCGTGGCGGATGTGCTGTCGCCGCCCAGGCTGCCGCGCCAGTTGTGGACCGTGAAGCCGAGCGCAGCCACGATCAGCCCGACGACGGCCACCGCG
This sequence comes from Pseudomonadota bacterium, assembly GCA_030799345.1. Taxonomy (GTDB): domain Bacteria; phylum Pseudomonadota; class Gammaproteobacteria; order Steroidobacterales; family Steroidobacteraceae; genus SCUD01. Next base: position 4,059 of record JALYJS010000304.1, read on the forward strand.
ACGAAGCGCAGGCCCGGCGAACTGTTGTCCATCCAGATCGATACGGCGAGCGCGATGAAGGCGATGCCAACGATCCAGTCGCATGCGACCCAGGCAAGAAGCCAGCGCCGCTCGCGCCTGGCCCTGCGCGCGAGATCGGCGACGGGCGGCGTGCCCTCACGCCAGGCGGCGGTCCAGCGTTCGATGTCCGGATCATTCATGGAGTTTCTCCAAGCGCCTGCCGGAGCAGGCCCTTCCCGCGGTGCAACCGCACGGCGACATTGCCGGCGGTCAGTCCCAGCACGCGTGCAATTTCCTCGTGCGAGAGACCCTCGAATGCGAGCACCAGCACCTGGCGGAGCGGCAGCGGCAGCGCACGCACCGCGCGTTGCAGCCGCTCCGCGCCCTGCTGGCGCGCCGCCATCTCGTCGGGCCGCGGCATCGCATCGGGAATATCCAGGGCGGCATCGAGCGCATCAGCCGCGGGCGTACGGGCGGCGAGATGGGACAGGGCGCGGTTGGTGGCGACACGTAGCACGAAAGTTCTCTCCGACGATTCCTGGCGAAACGAGGGCAGGGCCCGCCACAGCGCAAAGGCGATGTCCTGCAGGAGCTCCTCCCGCAGCGCCGGCCGCGACTCGTAGCTCGCAGCCACGCGGGATAGCGCCGCCGCGTGGGTTTTGAGCACCCGCTCGAGTTCCCGGTCACGGTTGGCGAGTCCCATGAACTTAATAGTCTCGCGGCCGCGCGTTTTATTACAGGCGATTCAGCAGCCGAATCGCGCTACCATACCGCCCCCAAAACAGGCCCGGACATGCATTCGTACGACGTCATCGTCATCGGCGGCGGACACGCCGGCACCGAGGCGGCCCTCGCGGCCGCCCGCAGCGGTGCGCGCACGCTGCTCGTGACCCAGCGCCTCGACACGATCGGGCAGATGAGCTGTAACCCGGCCATCGGCGGCATCGGCAAGGGTCACCTCGTGCGCGAGATCGACGCGATGGGCGGGGCGATGGCGCGTGCCGCGGATCGCGCCGGCATCCAGTTCCGCACGTTGAATGCGAGCAAGGGCCCGGCCGTGCGCGCGACGCGCGCGCAGGCGGACCGCAACCTTTATAAGCGCGCGATCCAGGACCTGCTGCGCGGGCAGCCGAATCTCGACCTGCATGAAGGCGAAGCAGCGGATCTAGTCGTCGCGGGCGGCCGCGTGACCGGTATCGCTACCACGGCCGGCGCAACGATCAGCGCGCGTTCCGTCGTGCTGACCGTCGGCACTTTTCTCGGCGGGCGAATGCACGTCGGACTCGAGAGCAGCGAAGGCGGCCGCGTGGGTGATGCGCCGTCGAATCGCCTCGCCGCTCGATTGCGCGAGTTGCCATTCACCGTCGGGCGCCTGAAGACCGGCACGCCGCCGCGTCTCGACGGGCGCACGCTCGATTATTCCGAGATGCAGCGTCAGCCCGGCGACGAGCCGCGCCCCGTGTTCTCGTTCCTCGGCCGGCGCGACGAGCATCCGCCGCAGCGCCCCTGTCACATCACCGCGACCAACGAGCGCACGCACGAGATCATCCGCGGCGCGACTGACCGCTCGCCGATGTTCACCGGAATCATCTCGGGCGTCGGCCCGCGCTATTGCCCCTCGGTCGAAGACAAGGTCGTGCGCTTCGCCGCAAAGACCTCGCACCAGATTTTCGTCGAGCCCGAGGGTCTCGACACGCCCATCGTCTATCCGAACGGGATCTCGACGAGCCTGCCCGCAGATGTGCAGCTCGAGTTCGTGCGCAGCATCCGCGGCTTCGAGCAGGC
>JALYJS010000309.1 GCA_030799345.1 Pseudomonadota bacterium
ACTCTTCTGAGCGAACGAGCGGGGTCCCACCCGCCAGAGCGCGCGGCCTGCTGCGTGTAGCCTGCGTGCGCCGGCTACTGCAGCGTGACGACCGTGGCCGCGTCGAAGACCGGGCCGTCGACGCAGACGCGCTTCATCGCCGGCCCCTCCGGCGTCTGCACGAGCACGGTGCAACCGGCACAGCCGCCAACCGCACAGGCCATGTTTTCCTCTAGCGATACCTGGCAGGGCAGCCCGCGGCGCCGGGCGAGCGCCGCCACCGCGACCAGCATCGCCTGCGGCCCGCAGGCCAGGATTTCGACCTCGGCGCGTTCCTGCGGCGTCAGTGTGTCGAGCCAGGTCTCGGCGAGCGCGGTGACGTAGCCGCGATAGCAGCCGGCGAACCCGGACAGGCTCGCGAGCCGGCTCGGTATGCCGAGCTGCTCCATCAGCGGCATCGCCGCGGTCACGTCCGGCGGGAGGCTGCCGACTGCGTGGCGCGAGGTCGCCAGATCGAAGGGGAAAGGAATTTCGGATCCCATCAGTATCAGCGGCCGCCAGCCGCTATCCCGCGCCGCCGCGAGTGCCTCGGCCTGGAACACCATGGGCGGTATGCCGACGCCGCCGCCGATCATCAGCACGCGCGGCCGCTCGCGCTGCGGCGTGAAGCCGCGTCCTATCGGCCCGAGGCAGGAGAGGGTCTCGCCCGGTTCGCGCTTCGCGAGCTCGGCGAGACCGTGCCCGACGATCCTGTAGAGCACCTCGATCCATCCCGCGTTCGCGTCGCGACGCATGATCGACAGCGGACGGCGCATCGGCAGTCCGGGATCGCAGGTCAGGTGCACGAAGCTCCCGGGCGTCGCCGCGGCCGCACAACGCGGCGCCAGCAGGCGCAGCACGTACTGGTCGCCGGCAAAAGCCTGCTGGCCCACGACTGCGGCGTCCTCGAGGAATATCGTTCCGCGGTGGGCGGCGGCGTTCACGAAGCGCTGCCGCGCGCGGCGGCAAAGTGCGCGAGCACGGCCATGCGTACGGCGACGCCGTTCGCGACCTGGCGCCGGATCATCGATTGCGGTCCGTCGGCGACGTCGGAGGTGATCTCGACGCCGCGATTCATCGGGCCGGGGTGCATGACGATCGCCCGCTTGCTCGCGCGGCTGAGCCGCGCGGCCGTGAGGCCGTAATTCAGGTGGTAGTCGACGAGGTCGGTCGCGCCGGCGCCGGTCGCGCGCTCGCGCTGGATGCGCAGCATCATCACGACGTCGGCGCCCGCGATGCCGTCGTCGAGCGAGCTGAAGCGCCGCGCACCGGCAAACTCGGCGGCGTCCGGCATCATCGCCGGTGGCGCGACGATCCGGACCTCCCCGACGCCGAGCGTCGCAAGCGCGCGATGCGCGGAGCGGGCAACGCGCGAACGCCGGACGTCGCCCGCGATCGTGACGACCAGTCCGTCGAATCCGCCCATGCACTGGCGGATCGTCAGTGCGTCGAGCAGCCCCTGGGTCGGATGCGACAGGTGGGCTTCGCCGCCCGAAATCACGCCGACGCCGGGCCCGATATGGCGCGCCACGTATTCGTGGATGCCGGCCTCGGCGTCGCGGATCACGAACACGTTCACCTGCATCTCCTGCAGCGTGTAGATCGTGTCGATGATGGACTCGCCCTTGGCGCGGGAAGACAGCATGACGTCCAGATTGATCGTGTCGGCGCCGAGGCGCACGGCGGCGAGCTCGAACGACGCGCGCGTGCGCGTCGAGGGTTCGGCGAACAGGTTGGCGACCGTCCAGCCGGCCAGATCATGGCCGCGCGGCGGCAGCGAACCGGGGGGCGACAGGTAGCCCTGCGCCCGGTCGAGCAGCTCGACCAGCAACGCAGGCGGAAGGTCGTCGAGCGTGATCAGGTGGCGCAGCCGGCCGTTCGCGTCGAGCTGCGTGAAGCCGCGGCTCATCGGGCGGACTGCCCTGGCTGGGCACGCAGCCACTGCAGCAGCAGCAGCCGGGCGGCTTCGCGGTCGACCTCGCCGCGGCGGACGCGGCGCGTTTTCGCTCCGCTGCGGCGGCGCTCGCGCAGGTCATCCTCCGCCTCGCGCGACGAGAGCCTTTCGTCCACCCGGTGAACCTCGATGCCGAACCGTTCGCCGAGATCCCCGGCGAACCGCAATGCCGCCGCCGTGATGGTGGCGTTCTGACCGGCCATATTATAGGGGACGCCGACGACCATCGCGGCCGGGCGCCAGTCGGCGACGCAGCGGCCGATCGCGATCCAGTCGGGCTCGCCGTCGTGCGCCGCAATCGTCGCGAGCGCCTCTGCCGTGCCAGTCAGGGTATTGCCGACGGCGACGCCGATGCGCCGCAGGCCGTAATCGAAAGAGAGCACCGTCCTCGCGGCCGGCGCTGGCATCCGTCAGGCGCGTCCGGCCTGCGAACTGATGCGCGACAACTCGATGCCGAGCAGTCGTGCGGCCGCATGCCAGCGTTGCTCGTACGGCAGCTTGAAAATCACCTCGTCGTCGCAGGGCACGGTCAGCCAGGCGTTCTGCAGCACTTCCTCCTCGAGCTGACCGGCTTCCCAGCCGGCGTAACCGAGCGCGATGAGTGCCTGTGCGGGCCCGTCGCCGCGCGCCATCGAGGCCAGCACGTCGCGGGAAGTCGTCACGTGCAGCGTGTCCGACACGGGCATGGTCGATTCAAAAACCTGCTCGCCCGGGCGGTGCAGCACGAAACCGCGGTCCTTCTGGACCGGGCCGCCGCCTAGCACCGGCATCTCGAGCAGACGCTCGTCGTCGCTCGCGAGCGAGAGCTGTCCCAGCACTTCCCCCATCTTCATCTCGAGCGGGCGATTGATGACGATTCCGAGCGCGCCGCGTTCGCTGTGCTCGCAGACGAGCGTCACGCTGTGCGAGAAATTCGGGTCCGCGAGTGCCGGCATCGCGACCAGCAGCTGATTGGTGAGCCAGATGTCTTCGGTCATGGCACCAGTATCGGCCGCGCGGCGACTTCGGTCAAAGCGGAAAAAATGCGATGCAAATCCGGCTTTGCGGCCGGACTTATTCCGGACTGGCGCCGCTTTCGGGGAGTTCGACCGCGGACCCCGTCAGGCGGCCGGAGACGAATTCCCACTCGTAGGAGAAACGCAGCACGTCGTAGCGCGCGGCAATCTCCGGCGGAAACGCCTCGAACGGCGTCGCCAGCCGCAGGATGTCCATGGCGGCCTGGTCGAGTTCCGCATGCCCGCTCGACCGGCGCACATCGGCGCGCACCAGGCCACCATTCGAGGCCAGCACGACCAGCACGAGCGGATTGCCGGAAAGATGGCGCCGGCGCGCCTCGTTAGGGAAGTTGAGCGTGCCCACCTGTTCGATGCGCCGCTTCCAGGCATCGAGATAGACCGCCACGTCGGAGGCGCGCGTGCTCGGCGTCACGAGCAGTTCCCGCCGTTCCGGGCCCTTGAGTGCGAGTGCTGCATTCGGGTCGGCGCCGGCAAACGGCGTCGGTATGCCGGCATCCAGCGCCTCCGGCATGGGCGTCCGCACCGGGTCCGCGACGAAACGCGTGGCGCGGCCTGCGCTCGCAAGCACGCTGGCATCCGGTTCCCTGTCCTCCGGCGCCATCTCCTGCCCGGGCTTGGTCTCACCGGGTGCGTCTGCGGGCGCCGCGCCCGAACCGGGTTCGCGAGTGCGGCCGTCCGCGGCATTGCCGCTGCCCTGCTGCGTGCGCGCGGCGAGGTAGCTGGCGCGGTCATTGGCCGCCGACTCCGGCAGCGAATTGTCGATCAGCAGCACCTCGAGCGTCGGCACGATTGACGGATCGCTGACGGGCGGGGCGAAGGTGACGCCCAGGATCACGATCAGGTGGAACAAACCCGCCAGAAATACCGTGACCGTCAGTCGGTCGTTGGCTTGCGACATGGCGCCCGGGGCCGCCGGTCAGGCGCCTGTGCGCGCCAGGCGCGCCAGAACCGTGTCGATGAACCGGCCCGAAATGTCCTCGCCGTACCGGGCCTCGAGTTCGCGGATACCGGTCGGGCTCGTGACATTGATCTCGGTGACGAATCCGCCGATCACGTCGAGGCCGACGAACAACATGCCGCGCTCGCGCATCACCGGACCGATCCGCGAGCATAGCCAGCGATCCCGGTCGGACAGTTCGCGGCCGACGCCTTTGGCACCCGCCACCAGGTTGCCGCGGTGATCGTCCGGCGCCGGCATCCGTGCCAGCGCATGGGCGACCGGCTCGCCGTCGATCAGCAGGATGCGCGCATCGCCGGTCTCCGCGATCTCCGGCAGGTAGCGCTGCACGATGGCGTAGCGCTCCCCGTACTCGGTCAGCGTCTCGAACACGACCGGGGCATTCTTGTCACCGGTTGCCAGTACGAAGATCGAGCGGCCGCCCATGCCATGGAGCGGCTTGCAGACGATGCGTCCATGTTCCGCCAGGAACGCCTGCATGGCCGTCATGCTCCGCGTGATCAAGGTCGGCGCGCAGCAGTCCGGGAACCAGGCCGTATAGACCTTCTCGTTCATGTCGCGCAGCCCCTGCGGGCGGTTCACGACCAGGACGCCCTCGGCTTCGGCGCGTTCGAGCAGGTAGGTCGTGTAGACGTACTCCATGTCGAACGGCGGGTCCTTGCGCATCAGCACCGCGCCGATGCCCGCGAGCGGCCGCGTCACGGGCGTGCCGGCGCGATACCAGGGCTGCCCCTCGTCGATTGCCTCGATTGGCGTCAGTCGTGCGGTCGCGCGTCCGTCGCGTACCGACAGATCGCCCTGACCGAAGCACCAGACCGCGCAGCCGCGGCGCAGGGCCGCGGCCATCATCGCGAGGGTCGAATCCTTTGCGGGCTTGATGGTTTCCAGCGGATCCATCAGCACGGCGAGGCTCGGTCGGTCTGCCATCAGTGGATCTCCGGCCGATTGGCTGGAATGTGACGCGGATACTGCACGTTAGGGGGGCTTGTCATAGTACACCTGTCACTGGTTCCGACCGCCTGCCTGGCCGGTGTTACGGCATGGCAGGGGGTGGGCCGATATGTTAAAAAGAGGCCGCTCCGGCGTCGAAACCGTGGGCGCCTCCAGACGAGCATTGCAGCGCCCGGCCGGAGCAGCGCCGGGGCCGGAGGTACCCGATGGATAGTGCAGCGGCCGTTAGTGACGGGCACCGCCTGAGCGGTCTCAAAGTGCTCGTCATCGACGACAGCAAGACCATTCGCCGTACGGCGGAAACGCTGCTGGCCAAGGAGGGCTGCGAGGTCTTCACGGCCGTGGACGGATTCGACGCACTGTCGAAGATCGCCGATCACCAGCCCGACATCGTGTTCGTGGACATCATGATGCCGCGGCTGGACGGGTATCAGACCTGTTCGCTGATCAAGCACAACAAGGTGTTCCGCTCGATACCCGTGATCATGCTGTCCAGCAAGGACGGCCTGTTCGACCGCGCGCGTGGCCGTATCGTCGGCTCCGAGCACTACCTGACCAAACCGTTCACGCGCGACGAGCTGCTGTCCGCGATCGACCGGCACGTCGTGCGCGATTGACCGGATGGATGGAGGCAGGGCCATGGCGCTCATTCTGATCATCGACGATTCGCCGACCGAGGTCTTCCAGATGCGGCGGATGCTCGAGAATCACGGCTTCGAGACCGAGGCGGCGGCCGACGGCGCCGAGGGCCTGCGCAAGGCCCGCGAGATGCGGCCGGACCTGATATTGATGGATATCGTCATGCCGGGCGTGGACGGGTTCCGCGCGACGCGCATGCTGGCCAACGATCCGGAAACGCGCGCGATCCCGGTGATCATGGTGTCGAGCAAGGGCCAGGAGTCCGATCGCACCTGGGGCATGCGCCAGGGCGCCGTGGACTACCTCGTCAAACCGGTGAAATCCGCGCAGCTCGTGGAGAAAGCGCAGGCCGCGCTGCTGACAGGCTGACGGGATGCAGCCTGAGCCGTCCCTGAGGGCCCTGCGCGACCGGCCGTTTGAGCTGTTGCTCGCGCTCGAGCAAAGGGCGCGCTACGTCGCTGCCGGAGCGCGCGACGGGGCAGCCGCGCAGGAATGGATCGGCGTCGCGTTCCGGATGGGCGGCGAGACGTTCCTGGTGGAACGGGACGAGGCTCGCGAGGTGATGGGCGTTCCGGCGCCGATCACGCGCGTGCCGGGCGCGCGCCCTTGGATCATCGGGCTCGCGAACGTGCGCGGCCAGCTGCTGCCGGTCATCGACCTGAAGCAGTATTTCGGCAGCGGCGAATCGACGTCCGGGCGCAATACCCGCGTGATCGTGGTCAACCACCGCGAGATCCCGGCAGGGCTGATGGTCGACGAGGTGCTCGGTTTCCGCCGGTTTGCGGAACGCGAGTTCAGTTCCGAAGCGCCGCCGACCGTGGTCCGGTGCGAACATTATCTGGCCGGGTCTTTCCGGCGTGGCAGCGAAGCGTGGCCGGTGCTGAGTCTCAGGATGCTGGTCGAAAGCCCCGCATTCCTGCACGGTTCGACCTGAGTATCGGCGTCGGGAAGGGACAAGAGCATGGTGAATCTGCCTGACAGGCACGTGGCGGCGAAGTGGATGCCGGTGATTCTGGTCGCCGGCCTCGTCGCCGCGTTCGCGGCGGCGTTGCTGCTGTTCCTTTCCGGCCGCGCGCAGCAGCAGGAGCTCGATCAACGCGCCAATGTGGCGGCACTCGGAGCGCTCGCCGGCGTCATGCCGTCGCAGGCGGCTGCCGCGGCACGCGGCGAGACGGCGGCATTCGCAAAGCTCGACCAATCACGCCAGCAGCTCGAACGTGCGCTCGCGGGAATTGCCGCCGGGCGCGGGGGGGAAGACGCTGCAGGAACCGCTGACGAGCCCGCCTGGGACAGGATCCTGTCGAGCGCGACGCAGGTGCTCGCCGCCCGCGATTCCGCCGGCGCGCTGCGCGCCTCGGCTGCCGAGACGAAAACCGCGCTCGGTCGGGTGCTGGCGGCGACCGGCGAGGCCGTCTCGGCGCCCGGTGGCGCGGTCGCGCTG
>JALYJS010000323.1 GCA_030799345.1 Pseudomonadota bacterium
TCGGGTTCGTGTTCCAGTTCTACAACCTGATGCCGGTGCTGACGGCGGAACGAAATGTCGAACTGCCATTGCTGTTGACGGAACTCTCCGCCGCGCAGCGGCGCAAATCCGTCGCGGTTGCGCTGCAGGTCGTCGGACTGGAAGACCGCGCACGTCACAAGCCCAGGGAGTTGTCCGGCGGGCAGGAGCAGCGCGTCGCTATCGCCCGTGCACTGGTCTCGGACCCGACCATGCTGATCTGCGACGAGCCAACCGGCGATCTCGACCGCAAGACGGCGGACGAGATCCTGGGCCTGCTACAGGTACTCAACAAGGAGCATGGCAAGACGATCGTCATGGTCACCCACGATCCCAAGGCGGCGGAATTCGCGAGCCACACGCTGCATCTGGAAAAAGGGCAACTGCTCGAACAGTCGCCCGTCGCCGCTTAGGTTGCGCCCATGACGCGTACCGGTTTCGTGCTGGCCAATCTGATGCGCAAAAAGACGCGCACCGTATTGACGCTGCTGTCGATCGTGATGGCATTCCTGCTGTTCGGCCTGTTGCAGGCGGTCAACGTGCTGTTTTCGGCCGGCGCCGACTTCGTCGGCGCCACGCGCCTCGTGACGCAGGCTCGGGTGTCATTCACGCAATCGCTGCCGATGCGGCTGCTGCCCCAGATCGAATCTGTGCCGGGCGTCGAACAGGTGATGTGGCAGCAATGGTTCGGCGCGGTCTGGCAGGAGAACACCCAACTCGTGTTCCTCGCCGCTGATCCATTGCGCCTGCGCGGCGTGTACCCCGAGTACGTGATGCCGGACGCGCAATGGAAGGCCTTTGCCGAAACCCGTACCAGCATGATCGTAGGTCGCAATCTGGCGGATAAGTACGACTGGAAGATCGGGGACAAGGTCCCGATCTCGTCGAACATCTTTCCGCAGCAGGATGGCAGCAAGAACTGGATATTCGATCTCGTCGGCATCTACGACGGCAAGGATGCGGAATGGCAGCGCAACACCAATGTCGGTTGGATCAATTACGCCTACTTCGACGAGGCTAACCAGTTCGGACGCGGGGTGGCCGGGACATTCACGAGCAAACTGGCCGATCCGGACCAGGCCCAGCAAGTCGCCCGGACCATCGATGCCATGTTCGAGAATTCCGCGGATGAGACCAAGACCCAGACCGAGAAGGACTTCAATATCGGATTCATCAAGCAGTTCGGCGACATCGGGCTGATCGTGCGCTGGATCCTGTTCGCCGTGTTCTTCACGCTGCTGCTGGTCGTCGGCAACACGACCGCCCAGAGCGTGCGCGAGCGGATTCCCGAGCTTGCGATCCTGAAGACCCTCGGGTTCACGGACCGCAGCGTGCTTGGCCTGGTCCTGGCAGAAGCCGTGGCGTTATGCCTGATAGGCGGCCTCGCGGGCCTCGCGCTCGCAACGCCGCTCGGCGTCGCCATAGCGAATGCCAGTGGCGGCAACCTGCCGGTGGCGGTCGATCATCGGGTCTGGGGCATGGGTCTGGCAGCCATTGCCTTTTTAAGCGTCGCAGTGGGCCTGTTGCCGGCATTGCGCGCCAGCCGGTTGACGATCGTCGATGCACTGGCCGGACGCTGAGGATACCCGGGCATGATGAAGCAGACGCTCTCGATTACCCTCCTCGGATTGCGCAGCATCCCGGAGCGCATCGGCCCGTCACTCGTCATCGTCGTGGGTCTGGCCGGCGTCGTCGCAGTCTTCACGGCACTTCTGGCGATGGCAGCGGGTTTTCAGTCAACGCTTCAGGCAACGGGCAGAAGCGACGTGGCGATCGTATTGCGCGGCGGTTCCCAGGCGGAACTCAATTCCGGCCTGTCACGCGACCAGGGGACGATCATCAAGCAGGCGCCCGGCGTCCGCAGCGGAGAGGACGGCCAGCCGCTTGCCTCTGCCGAGATGGTCGTCATCGCGGAACTGGTGAGAACCGGCGAAAAAACGGGCGCCAACATCACCGTGCGGGGTGTCGAGCCGCGCGCATTTGCTCTGAGGCCGCAACTGCGCATTGTCGACGGCCGCCTGTTCCAGCCCGGCCTCCGGGAACTGATCGTCGGTCGTGGCGTGGTTCAGCAGTTCCAGGGTGCCGGCATCGGTGAGACGTTGCGCATGCGCGGCTCGGTCTGGACCGTGGTCGGCGTGTTCGAGTCCGGTGACGCCAACGAAAGCGAATTATGGGCCGACGTGGAAGTCGCGCAGTCGACTTTCAACCGGCAAGGCTACAGCGCCGTCCGCCTGGCGCTGGACGATCCGGAGGGCCTCATGGCATTGCGGGACCATCTGCTCGCCGATCCCCGGATCAACGTCGATGTCGAGTCAGAGCAGCAATATTACAGCGGGCAAACCGAGCAGTTCCGCAGGACCATCGGCATACTGGCCGGCGTCGTGACCTCCATCATGGCTCTGGGCGCCATGTTTGCCGCGCTCAACACGATGTATGCGGCAGTTGGAACCCGCGCGCGCGAGATTGCGACTCTCCGGGCCATCGGTTTTGGCGGGACGCCGGTCGTCATCTCGGTGATGATCGAGTCCTTGCTGCTGGCGCTTGTGGGCGGTGTGATCGGTGCCCTCCTCGCCTACGTGCTCTTCAACAACATGGCGGTTTCGACATTGAGTGCGAATTTCACGCAGATCGTATTCCAGTTTTCAGTCACGCCGGAACTGGTGCGCAATGGCGTTTTCATTGCGCTGGTGATCGGCATGATCGGGGGCTTCCTGCCGGCACTGCGCGCCGCGCGGCTGCCGGTTACGACGGCCCTTCGTGCGGCCTGAATAAGGCGCGCACCGCGGTGTTAACGACAGACTCCCCGCTGATCGATATCGGGGCTAATCTCGCGCACGACAGTTTCGATCGGGATCGCGAGGACGTGGTCCGGCGCGCATGCCAGGCAGGCGTCGCGGCGATGATCGTGACCGGCAGTTCAATCGACGACAGTGCACGCGCGCTGAGCCTGTGCCGGCAATGGCCCGGGCAGTTGCGCGCAACGGCAGGTATACATCCGCATCTCGCAGGGTCTTTTCATGCCACGGACGTGCCGCGCCTCGCCGAGCTGCTGGCGGATCCCCTCGTGGTTGCCGCGGGCGAATGCGGTCTCGACTTTTATCGCAATTTCTCGCCGCCTGCCGACCAGCGCCGGGCATTTGCGTTGCAGCTTGCGCTCGCGGAGCACCATGACCGCCCGCTCTTTCTGCATCAGCGGGACGCACATGCCGACTTCCTTGCGATGCTGGCGGAGCATCCAGGAGTCGCGTCGCGCGCCGTCATTCACTGCTTTACGGGCGATACGGCGGAACTCGAGGCCTGCCTCGATGCCGGACTATCCATCGGGATCACGGGCTGGATCTGCGACGAACGCCGTGGGCAGGCACTGCGTGAAGCGGCGCCCCGTATTCCTTTCGATCGTCTGATGATCGAAACGGATTCGCCGTACCTGCTGCCGCGCACGATCTCGCCGAAGCCACGCGACCGGCGCAACGAACCCATGAATCTTCCGGCTGTACTTTCGACCCTGGCCGACTGTCGTGACGAGACTCTCCAGGATCTCGCGCTGGCAACGACCGCGAACGCATGCCGCTTTTTTGGCCTTACACTGCTGGGGGCGGTGGCGACGGATGCCTCAGCGCACTGGGCGTTACATTAACTATATCTTATAAGCTATTGAATTAAGGACCCTTAATGGATTTCAAGCGAGCACAGCAATCGACCGCGGAACGATTCAGGGAATCCATTGTGCCGCGGCTTTGCGACTACATCCGGATCCCCAACAAGTCCCCGTTGTTCGACGCGAACTGGCAGAAGAACGGTCACATGGACCGTGCGGCCGAGCTGATGGCCGACTGGTGCCGCGAACAGCCCATCCAGGGACTGAAAGTGGAAATCCTGCGTGCCGAGGGCCGCACGCCCTTGCTCTTCTGCGAGATTCCCGGCTCGGGCGAGGACACTGCGCTGCTTTATGGTCACATGGACAAGCAGCCGGAATTCACGGGCTGGGCCGAAGGCCTCACGCCCTGGGAGCCGGTGCTGCGCGACGGAAAGCTGTACGGACGGGGCGGTGCTGACGACGGCTATGCGGTGTTTTCCTCGCTGACCGCCATTCGCCTGCTCCAGGAGCAGGGCATCGCGCATGCGCGCTGCGTCGTGCTGATTGAAGCCTGCGAGGAGAGTGGAAGTTACGACCTGCCGTTTTACGTCGACCAGCTCGCCGCGCGCATTGGCACGCCGAGCCTCGTGGTATGCCTCGATGCCGAATGCGGCAATTTCGATCAGCTCTGGTGCACCACCTCGCTGCGCGGCAACCTCGTCGGCACGCTGACGATCGAAGGCCTGACCGAAGGCGTGCATTCCGGTGCGGGCACCGGGATTGCGCCGTCGGTGTTCCGTATCGCGCGGACCCTGCTGGCGCGGGTCGAGAACGACGTTACCGGCGACCTGATGCTGGAGGAGCTGTATGCACCGATCCCTGCGGCGCGCGTGGCGCAGGCGCGCGCTGCGGCCACGGTACTGGGTGACCAGATAGCCGGCAAAATGCCGTTCGTCGCGGGCGCTCGACCCTTGACCGATGCACCGGTAGAACTGGTGCTGAACAACACCTGGCGCCCGACACTCGCGATCACCGGCGCTGCCGGGTTGCCGGCGCTGGAGAATGCGGGCAACGTCCTGCTGCCGAAGCTGGATCTCAAGCTGTCGTTCCGCCTCCCGCCGACGACGGACGCGGCGGCAGCGGCCCACACCGTCAAGCAACGTCTGGAGGCCGATCCGCCATACGGCGTGCACATCGAGTTCGATGTCGACTCATCGCTCGCCGGCTGGGATGCACCGCCGGTCGCAGTGTGGCTCGAGCAGGCGATGCACGACGCCTCACGGGCAACTTTCGGGCGCGACGCCATGTATCTCGGCACCGGCGGCAGCATCCCTTTCATCGGCATGCTGGGCGAACGCTTTCCGGAAACGCAGTTCCTCGTGACGGGCGTGCTCGGACCGCATTCAAATGCGCACGGCCCTAACGAATTCCTGCACCTGGCCTGCGCCGAGCGGCTGACCGTGTGCGTGGCGCGCGTGATTGAAGCGCATTGCGCGCGTGGTTCGGCCTAGCGGCGCCCGAGCGGGCTCGGTTCGGCCTGTCGTTCGACTTCGTCCCAGGCGGCGCGGTAGCGCTCCGCCGGGTGTGGCGTCGTCCCGGACTCCGGGGGCGGATACTCGGCTTCGAGCGATGCGAGACGCAGCACATGCGGCGGCCGCCCTTTCGGGAACGTCGCTCGTTCGGTAAAGATGATGCGGCCTTCAACCGGCACGTCTCCTGCGAGCGCCTTGATCGCCGCGACCCGGTCGTAGAGCGTCTCGAGCGGATTCAGGAAGGTCGAGCGCTCATGTCCGTTCATTACGGTCCATTCGCGCATGTGCTCGCCGCCAAAAACGATGCCGGCGGCATCCCGGAAGTCGACGACCAGCAGCCCGCGACCGGTCAGCAGCAGGAAGTCGATGTGCAGATGCCCGCCGCTGCCATCCGGGATCAGCACGTCGGTCAACAACGCGGCCGATGCGGTTGCAAACGAGCGGATCAGTTGCCGGTGTGCGCGATGCCGTCGCCAGCGCCGATAGCCGGCTACGCCAACCAGGGCAAGCCCCCCGGCCAGCATGACGGCGACAGTCACCTGGACAATGAGATCTTCGGTCGTCATGCGGCGTGGTTCCCGAAACCCAAGGCAAAAATGGCGCCGGCATCTTCCCGTGCGCGCTGGACAAACGCAAGCCGACGGACGGTCGAGGCGGACGACTTATCGTCGTGACTGCCACCAGCGCAGCAGCCGTGCACCACCGGGCAATCGCAGCGCACTCAGCAGCAGTCGCACGGCCGTGCGTTCGGGAGCGGACATTGAGAACGGCGTGTGCAGCGGCTCGTACAGGGTGGCTCGACAATCAATGCGGTCGACCGCACGGGCGTTAAACTCAACTACGCCTTCGGCAGCAGTGAGCCGCCAGACCTGACCGGCACGGCCGCCATGAAACTCCGGGCGCGTCAGGCGCTCCGGCAGCGCCGGACCGCTGAATCCCGAGATGACGATGAGTCGTACATCCTCTGCTGTTTCCGAACGCAGCACGCGCCTGCCGCTGGGCCCATCGTGCTCGACCAGGGTAAATACGGGAGCAGCCGCATCGGCAGTCATTCGCCGACTATAATCGCCGGCGATCGGAGCGACCATCCGGATCGCATTGCGGCATGATGCAGTGCATGGCTTCCCGAGCGCCGCTTGCCGTTCTGCTGGCCTGTCCGCAGTGCCTCTCGCCGCTCGCCGGCGCCGGCTGCCTGACGTGCCGCACCGATTATCCGGACATGGCAGGCATTCCCTGGCTCATGCCAGAGCCGCGCACTGCGCTGATCGAATGGCGGGGACGCCTGCACCACCTGCTGACGCATTACACGTCGGAAGCCTCCCGGCAGCGGAGCGCGCTCGCGGAGCAGCCACGTGGCGCGGCGACCCGCCAGCGCCTGGAACACGTCGCTGCCGCGCTCGACGACCAGGCCGCGCGCATCCGCGAACTGATGCAGCCGCTCGGCATCGAACGCAGGAGTGAAGCCCTGGCAGTCCACGTCGCACTGGGCACTGAACTGCCGATGACGCAGGGGCTTTCCAGTTATTACACGAACCTGCATCGCGACTGGTGCTGGGGGGCAGCGGAGAATCAGGCCGCCGCCGCGGCGGTAACCGACAGCCTGCCGACCGGAATTCGCCCGGAACGCATGCTGGTACTGGGCGCGGGTGCCTGCCGTCTGGCCTATGACCTGCACCAGGCACTGGCGCCCGCGCTCACCGTGGCGCTCGACATCAATCCGCTGTTCCTGTTCGCGGCGAAACGGATCCTGTCGGGCGATACGCTGGAGCTGTACGAGTTTCCGATTGCGCCGCGCACGATCTCGGATCATGCCGTGCTTCGGAGTCTCGCGGCACCGGGACTTCCAACCCCAGGCCTGGAACTCGTTCTCGCCGATGCGGCCGCGCCGCCTTTCCTGGCGGGCAGCTTCGATCTGGTGCTGACGCCGTGGTTCATCGATGTTGCCGGCGAGCCGGTCCGGCGTCTGCTGGGCCGGGTGAATCGCGTACTGAGAACTGGCGGATTCTGGATCAACCACGGATCGCTGGCATTTGCTGAATCTGCGCCCGCGGATGCCGTCAGTCTCGAAGAACTGCTTGACAGTCTGCCCGACTCGGGATTCTCGCGAGCGACGCCGCAGGAATCCGCGGAGCCCTATCTCGCTTCGCCGGCCAGCCGCCACGCGCGCCGCGAAACCGTGATCACCTTCTGCGCGCGCAAGGAACGGGATGTTGCATCGCCGGATCAGGGCCGCCCGGTGCCCGAGTGGCTGCAGCGAAGCGATCTGCCGGTACCGGCACTGCCGCAGATACGTGCCCAGGCCCTGGCAACCCGTGTCCATGCCTTCCTGCTCGCGATGATCGACGGGGAGCGATCGATTCGCGACATGGCGCGGCTGATGGAACAACAGCAACTGATGATGGCGGAGGATGCCGAACCGGCCATTCGGCGTTTCCTGGCGCGCGCACTGGCCGAGTCCACCCGACCTCCTGCATTCTGACGCGCACACGCGGCGAGCGGCGACAGGGATTGCCGCGTCCGCGCGGCACTCTCACGGTTCCAGAGCCGAAGGTTCGGCGGTCAAAGGAACGGCAATGAGAATTTTCGCAATCTGCCTGATCGCATTGGGCCTGGTTGCCGGCTGTGCGACCAGCAGCGGCGGTCTGCGCTCCGCGTCAGACCGGCTCGACGAAACGTCCCAGATGTTCTACCGGCAGCTCGCGCAGTCCCAGGCGTCGCGTTCGGCTATCACGGATGCGGAACGGTTTGCCGACGCAACGCACGAATTTCATCGCGAAGTGCGTGACGGGCGTTCGGCCGAAGTGGTGGCGCCGCTGTTCGATCGCGTAGCGGACAGCTATCACGCGCTGCGCGACCAGCTGGATGACCGCGAGTATGGCTCGCGCTACCGTGAGGCAGGCTTCGATCGCGTGACCGACGCGTACCTGGATGTCGAGCGCGTGATGAACCGCCAGTACGGCAGGCGTTACGGATCCCGCGATTGAAGAGTGGTGGGGCGTAAACGGCCGGTGCAGCTATCCGGCTTGTTTTCACTGAGTATTAGCGATGCCCCGATCGACATATTCTGCTGCCATCGCGGCGGTATTGACCGGTGCCCTGCTCCTGGCGCTATGGTTTCTTGCGGATGTCCTGCTACTGATATTCGCTGCGATCCTGGTCGCCGTTGTGTTGCGGGCGCCCACGGACTGGTTGCGGCGCGTAACGCCGATGCCCGACGGTCTGGCCCTGGCGAGCGTACTCGTCGTAACGCTCCTGCTTGTCGTTCTATTCGGCTGGTTCCTCGGGCAGGCAGTCACTGAGCAGGCAAGGCAACTCGCCGAGCAGCTTCCGCAGATCATTGAGTCGGTTCGCGAACGGGTCGGGCGCTATGAATGGGTTATGGATAAGTTGGGATCAGCCGACGCCGCTGGGAACGGCGCCGAAGTGGTTGGTCGTGGTGTGCAGATCGTTACGGTTACCTTCGGCGCGATTGTTAACTTCGGCCTGATCCTTTTTATGGCAGTTCTGTTTGCCGCGCAGCCATCGCTGTATGTAAACGGCGCATTGCGGTTGGTACCGCCTGCACGACGAGCAAGGATCGGCGAGCTACTTCAGCGCATGGGGACCACACTAACGCGCTGGGTAGTCGGGCAGCTCTGTCTGATGTTGCTAGTCGGGATCTTGAGCCTGACCGGCCTGCATCTGCTTGGTGTCGATCACGCGTGGGCGCTGGGCGTGCTCGCCGGCGTGCTGACTTTCGTTCCGTTTCTCGGTCCGCTCGTGGCTGCCGCCGTCGCGGTGCTGGTGGCGCTCTCGGCAAGTCCAATGCTTGCCTTGTACGTCGCGCTGCTTTACCTCGGCATACAGTCCCTCGAAGGACTGCTCGAACCACTTGTCCAGCAGCGGGCTGTCTACCTGCCCCCGGTGCTGCTGATCGCCGCCCAGATTGCATTCGGCGTTCTGTTTGGCCCGCTAGGCGTCATTCTTGCGACGCCCCTTGCCGCAGCGGCCATGGTGGCGGTGCGCATGCTGTACATGGAAGACGTGCTGGGCGAGCGATCCAGCGACTGAATGGTGGGCCGTGATGGGATCGAACCATCGACCAACTGGTTAAAAGCCAGATGCTCTACCACTGAGCTAACGGCCCGCCGGAGGGCGCGAATGATACCCGAGCGCCCGAGCGCCATCATCTATACCGCGTCGGGTCCTGGATTCCGGCCCGTTTGAAGCCTTCGCGGCGCAGGCGGCACGCAGCGCACTGGCCGCAGGCGTCGCCCGAATCATCCGGCTGATAGCACGACAC
>JALYJS010000339.1 GCA_030799345.1 Pseudomonadota bacterium
TCGGCCATTCGATAGCACTTGCGATGGTCGCCGGCGGACGCGCGCGTCTTGGCCAGACCCTGTTCGTGCCCATGCCGGGCGGCGACATACCGGTACAGGTAACGTCACCCGTGTTTTACGACCCGGATGGAGTGCGGCTCCATGATTGAGCTACGCAGGTTGTCGCCGGCTCTGCGCTTCATCCTGCAGGGCGGCCCGTCTGCGTGCGCAGCAGCGGGAACCGCGTTCGGCGTTCCCTTGCCAGAAAAGGCATGCCGCGCGAACGCGAGGGATGGCCGTGCGGCGCTATGGCTCGGCCCGGACGAATATCTGCTGCTCGGACCGGCAGCCGAGCACGACAGGCTTGCCGCCGGACTCGAAGCCGCGTTGGCGGGTATCGCGCATTCGCTCGTGGACGTCAGCCAGCGCCAGGTCGCATGGCGGCTATCGGGAAAGCGCGCCAGCGAGTTGCTCAATACCGGGTGTCCGCTCGATCTCGACGTCGCGGAGTTTCCGCCGGCCGGGTGTACGCGCACCGTGCTCGGCAAGGCGCAAATCGTTCTTTGGCGCCAAGCGGCCGAGGAGTACCATCTGGAAATCTGGCGGTCTTATTCGGACTACGTCCGGGAATTTTTGCTGGAAGCCGCCCGATCGGATCTAGGGGAAATAATCAACGAGGGGGACGATCATGCGCAGCGGTCAGCCGGTTGACGTGCGGGTTGCGGTGCGGCGGGTGCTTTGTGCCGCCCTGTTGTGTGGCGGAGCGCCGGCGGTCGTCGCCGGCCAGGCGGAAGTAACGCCCTTCGGCGAGGTCGTCGTAACGGCGCAGAAGCGCGAACAGAACGTCCAGGACGTCGGCATCGCGGTGACGCCGCTCAGTGAGGAGACGCTGCAGAATCTGAACATCACGACCGCGACCGATATCGTGCGCGCCGTGCCCAGCCTCAAGATGAATGCCTACTCATCGTCGCAGGTGGTCTTCAATATCCGCGGCGTCTCGCAGAACGACTACGGCGACCAGCAGGAGCCGCCGGTCGCGGTCTACCAGGACGATAGCTATTCGAGCACAATCAATCTCGCGAGCTTCCCGGTATTCGACCTCGAGCGCGTCGAGGCGCTGCGCGGTCCGCAAGGCACGCTGTTCGGGCGCAACGCCACCGGCGGCGCCATCCAGTTCATTTCCCGCAAGCCCACCCAGGAATTTGAGGGCTACACCGACCTGACGGTCGGATCGTTCAACCAGGTCATCGTGAACGGCGCCGTTTCCGGCCCCTTCAGCGATAACGCGCAGGGCCGTCTCGCCTTCATCTATAACAAGGACGACGGCTGGATGGAGTCCATCATCCCGGGCGTCGAAGACCGGGGTGGCAACGATCACTACGCCGTGCGCGGCACGCTCGCCTTCCAGCCGAGCGAAGCCACGGATGTCAACGTGATCCTGCGTTACATGGAAGCGAGCGGCGAAACCCAGGCTGGCCTGTATTCACACGAACCCGCCTGCCCGAACGCCGAGTTCCAGGGGGAATTCACGCCCGCCGACTTCGCCTGTCCGTTCTGGGGCACCGGCCCCGGCGAAAGCGGTACCGGCTTCCGCGAGGACAGCATCATCCCGAGCCGCGGCGGCGATCCGTATAAAACGGCGGAGACCGAGCCGTCGTTCGTGGACCGCGAGATTTTTGGCACGACAGTGCGCGTCGATTCCGAGATCGGGGAGTGGGGCTTCGTGTCGATCACGGATTTCCAGAGCGCGGAGAAGTTCTACACCGAGGGCGGCGATTCCTCGCCCGATGAGGGCGTGTACTTTTTCCAGGGCAGCGACCTCGAGCAGATTTCACAGGAGTTCCGCCTGTCACGGTCGTTCGGCACGCACGAATTCGTTGCCGGCGTGTTCGGCATGGAGGTGAAAGGCGATTACATCGGCAAGTTCGCCGATCCATTCTACGGCTACGATCCGGACGTGGCGTTCTCGCAGGATACGACCTCCTACGCCATCTTCGCGCAGAACGAATGGAGCTTTGCTGAACGCTGGAAGCTGATCACCGGCCTGCGCTGGTGGCACGACACGCGCGAAGGCGCGTACTTTGGTTTTGCGCCCGCGATTCCGGACCTCGGTCAGCCGGACGTCACCATCATCTTCAACCAGAACGAGATCTTCCCCGGCGGCAGCACTGTCGTTCCGGGCGACGCGAAGACCTCGTTCGACGACGTCGCCGGGCGGCTGGAGCTCGATTATCGGGTCAGCGACGACGTGCTCGTGTACGGCAGCTTCAACCGTGGCAGCAAGAGCGGCGGCTACACGTTCTCGACCGGGACGCCCTTCGATCCGAACCAGGTTGCTTTCCTCGAGGGCATCTCCTTCGATCCCGAGACGCTCGACGCGTTTGAGGTCGGCATGAAATCGACCATCGGCGGCAACACGACGCTGAATCTCACTGCTTTCTATTACGACTACCAGGACTACCAGGCCTTCGCCCAGGTAGGACCCGTGCAGTCGGTCATCAACCTCGATGCGGACGCAAGCGGTCTGGAGATTGAACTGAACTCGCGCCCCACGGAGCGGCTCACGCTCCAGTTCGGCGCGTCATTCATGGACAGCAAGGTCAAGGACATCCTGCTTCCCGACCTCGCGACCGTCGTTGACCACGACTTGCCGCAGGCACCTAGCTTCTCGGGCAACGCACTCGCACGCTACGAGTTCCCGTTCGCCGGCGGCGTCGCATCGCTGCAGGGCGACGTGCTGTATTCCGACGGATTCTGCTTCACGGTCCTGTGCGCACCGGTCGAGGAAGAGAGTTCGTACTACGTCGCCAACGCGCGCATCGGCTTTGCGGCACAGGACGGTCGCTGGGAAGTGGCGGCTTTCGTCAACAACCTGACGGAAGAGGAGTACCGCGTTTACGCGTTCGACAGCTCGCTGTTCTCGGGCGTGGTCGCGGGTGTGTATGCGAAACCGCGCACCTATGGGTTGACGGCGTCCTACCGCTTCGGCGCCGGGTACCAGTAGCCGCGGGTTCGTGAAACTTGCCAGGCATTTCTACCGGCTTCCGGTCCGCTTCGACGTCGATCGGCTGCGCGCCGAGGTCGATGCGTTGCCTGCGGATGCCTGGTCGCGCCATCCGAGCGAATACGAGGGCAACACCGCCGCACGCCTCATAACCGTCGGCGGTGGGCAGAACGATTTCACGGCCGGCGAGATGCTGCCGACCCCAGCGCTCGCCGCCAGCCCGTATATCGAGCAGGTACTGGCGTCTTTCAGCACGGTCTGGTCGCGTTCGCGCCTGATGCGCATCGAGGGCGGCGGCTCAGTGCCGCAGCATAGCGACATGAACCATCATTGGTTCTACCGCGTCCGGGTGCACATCCCGGTAATCACGCGCCCTGAGGTCCGGTTTCACTGCGCCGATCAGAGCGTGCACATGGCGGCGGGCGAAGCCTGGATTTTCGACAACTGGCGTGAACACAAGGTACTGAATCCGACCACTGACGCGCGCATCCACCTCGTGGCCGACACGGCGGGCACTTCAACGTTCTGGCGTCTGGTCAGCCAAGGCCAGGTCGAAAAGCTTGACCAGCCGGATCTGGTGGCGCGGCTCATCCCATTTGACCCGACCTCCAAGCCACAACTCCTCTTCGAGCGATTCAACGCCGCGCCGCTGATGCTGCCTGCGGAAGTCGAGCAGCTGACCTTCGATCTGCTGGCCGATCTGGCGCCGGCGGACGCACGGCCGGAATCCGCCGCGGCGGTCAGCCAGTTCATCAGCCTGATGATTGATTTCTGCCGCGACTGGCGCTCGCTGTGGAGCCTGCATGGCGACGCGCCAGGGGCCAAAAGCAGGTACGAGCACCGGGTCGAGTTCGTCCAGAAGCAGATTCGGGTGCTCCCGCCCGTGCGGATCGCGAGCACCGGCTACAGTGCACAGAACGTCCTCAACGCGCGGCTCATCGCACAGCTGTTCGGGGATCCCGGCGGCCGCCGGAAGGAAGCTGCCGAGTTCAATGTCAGTGCGGCCACGCCCGCCCAGCCGGCAAGAGCCGCCAGCGAACTTGCGGCCATCGAACGCCCGATCATCATCCTGAGCGCGCCAAGGGCCGGCAGCACGCTGCTGTTCGAGACGCTGGCACAGGCGGCGGGCGTCTACACGATCGGCGGTGAGAGTCACCGCCTCATCGAAGGCATCGATGCGCTGCGCCCGGGCCCCACCGGCGTATCGTCCAATCGGCTGACCGAGAAGGATGCATCGCCCGCCATCGTCACGGAATTGCATCGGCGGTTTGCGTCGCAGCTGCGCGATCGCGACGGACAGGGACCGGCGCCAGGGGCGAGCGCGCGGCTTCTCGAGAAGACACCGAAGAATGCGCTGCGGGTTCCGTTCCTGCTCCAGGTATTCCCTGATGCCCAATTCATCTTCCTGCACCGCGAGCCGCGCGCCAACCTTGGCAGCATGATGGAAGCGTGGCGCTCGCGCGGCTGGATTACCTACAAAAGGCTGGCGGGCTGGAACGGACCCTGGTCGCTGCTGCTGCCGCCGGGCTACGAGCGCCTCAAGGATCGACCACTCGAGGAAATCGTGGCATTCCAGTGGGAAGCCGCGAACCGGACCATCCTCGACGATCTCGCGTCCGTTCCCCGCGATCGCTGGACGATCACGCGCTACGAAGACCTGGTCCGCGATCCCGCAGCCGAAATAGCGAAGCTGCTCGAATTCGCAGGTTTCGCCATGGATTCGCGGCTCGCCGAGTACCTGTCGAAGCCGCTGCCGCTATCGCGGCATACGAAGACGCCGCCACGTATCGACAAGTGGCGGCAGGACGCGGCAGAGATCGAAAAAGTACTGCCGGGGATTTCCGCGGTCAGCGAGAGGATCGCGAAACCTACGGGAGGGGTATAACCGCACCGAGGCCTGCTTCATCGAAGCGATCCTTGAAGCGCTCGAGGAATACCGAGAACCCGAGTTCGCTCGTACAGTGAGCAGGCGCGACCCGATCCACTTCGAGCTCGTCGTGGAGCAAGGAGGCCACGCGTCGCACCTCCGGTTCCGGCGTCAGCACGAGATGAAAGCCGCCCATGACCATGTACAGGTCAGGCTCGATCGCGGCGGCTGCCGCAAGAATGTTCTCCACGCCGGGATGCGAGCAGCCGACGATCACTGCGAGGCCTTTCGGGGTCCGTACCGCCAGTGAGAGCTCGTTCATCTCCAGTGTGCCCGTCTTCTCCGATCGGGTCGTGAGGACATGGAAACCGGGAAAGATCTCCGTGGTCTCCGTGACGACCTCAAACGACCCCTGCTCCCAGGGCGTTCCCGCCTGCCAACGCTCGGGCGGTTTGCCGCCGTAGTACTGCAGGTTGCGCGGCAGACCCGGCGTGCGAGCCAGGAATCCCGGCGGAGGAACGCTCTTGAAAAACGCGCCTTCCCGCGGCGCAAAGATCCGGACGCGTGGGTTGACCTCGAGCAGGTACTTGAGTCCGCTCGTGTGGTCACCATGGCGGTGTGAGATGACCACGGCATCGAGCCGACCGAGGTCGATGCCAAGCTGCCTGACGTTTTGCCCGAAGATCGCGGCGTCGTTGCCCGTGTCGAAGAGAATGCGCTTTCCGCCGTACTCGATCAGCGCCGCGAATCCCCAGTCCTGATGGAGCGCGGACGGCGCCCCGAATGCGTCATAGAGATTGGTGATGCGCCGCGGCTCGTCCGCGATCGCAGGTTGACCCAGCGTCAGACACAGCGTGGCAATAAGCACCAGCCGAAATGAAATGCGTTTCATGGCTCCGGCACGTTCTACGGGATTGTTTCGGTGTGGACAAGCTC
>JALYJS010000341.1 GCA_030799345.1 Pseudomonadota bacterium
GCCTGCGGATTGAGGTAACGGATGCGCCGCTCGGCATCGACGGCATAGACGCCTTCGACGACGCCCCGCAGCACCGCCTGCGCCTCCGCCTCCTGCTGGCGCAGCGTAGCCGTAAGGTCAATCAGATTGCGGCGCATGTCGTCCATCGTGCGGGAAAGCGAGGCGACCTCCTGCGTACCCTCGATCGCGATGGACGTGGAGAAATCGCCCTGGCCGAGGCGCTGTGCCGAATGCGCGAGCGCCTGCAGCGGCGCGCCGATGCGCCGTGCGAGCAGGAGTGCCGCGAACAATGCGAGCGTGCCCAGCACGATCGTCGTGATCACGAGCCGCCGCACGAAGCTTGCGACCGCGCCGGACACCTCCTGCGCGGGAAGCCGCGTTTCCAGCAGGAGCACCGCTTCGCCGGTCGACGCAAAAAGCGGCAGGCTGGCCGCGTACTGGTCGCGTCCGGGGATGACGGTGGTGGCAACTTCGCCGGTGGCGAGCGCCTCGGAATGCAGGTCGCGAAAAGCAGGATCGACCGTCTCCAGCCAGTCGGACAAGGGCAGCAGCCGGACTTCCGCGCCGACCTGCTCCGTGAGCTCCTGGGCCAGGCGCTGGTCGAACTGCCGGATGGTCATGACGTGCGCGCCCGGCAGGACCGCCATTTCCACGTACGCGCCCAGCGGACCGCCCGCGGCGCTCGCCACCATGAAGCGCTCGCCCTGTTCGCGTGCAGCTTCCAGCGCCTGCGGCCAGGCAATCGGCGCGCCGGTCGTGACGGCGGGGCTGTGGTCGATCAGGAGAGCGCAGGCGTCCATGCCCGCGGTGTCGCAGAAGCGCCGCAGCACCAGCGGCAGTTGCGTGGTATTCGCCTCCCGCAGCAGCCGCGCCAGGGTGGGGCGGTTCGCGAGGAGCTGCGCAGTGGCGAGCGTGTCCTCGCTGACGCGGCGGATCTCATCGCGCGTGGCAAGCGCCGCCGACTGCACGTGGGTCAGGGCCTGTTCGGCTGCCTGCTCGCGCAGCAGGCCGACCGAGCCGAAGGCGATCGCCGCGAGGGCGAGCAATAGCCCGCCGCCGATCGACAGCAGCAGCAGCCGTTCGAGCGAACGCGGGCCGGCCACCAGGCGCCGCAGACCCGCCAGCGAATCACTCAGCAACGGATGCAAACTCAATGCCCTCCGATACCCGAGCGCCACTCCACGAGCGTCTTGGCCACGAGCGTCAGGATCGCGAGCAGCGCGAGCAGCGAAGCGACCGCGAATGCCGCGACGAAATTGTACTCGTTGTAGAGGATCTCGACCTGCAGCGGCATGGTCGTGGTGAGCCCGCGGATGTGGCCGGAAACCACCGACACCGCGCCGAACTCGCCCATCGCGCGGGCATTGCACAGGATGATCCCGTAAAGCAGGCCCCAGCGGATCTTTGGCAGCGTCACCCGGATGAACAGGGTCCAGGCGCTGGCGCCCAGGGACAGCGCGGCGACTTCCTCTTCGCTGCCCTGCTGCTGCATCAGCGGGATCAGCTCGCGCGCCACGTACGGGAAGCTGATGAAGATCGTCGCCAGCACGATGCCCGGCATCGCGAACACGATCGAGATGTCGCGATCGAGCAGCCAGGTGCCGAACCAGCCCTGCGCACCGAACAGCAGCACGAGTACAAGACCCGCGATCACCGGCGACACTGCGAACGGCAGGTCGATCAGGGTGACCAGCAGGCTCTTGCCACGGAACTCGAAGCGCGCAATCGCCCAGGCGGCCGCGATGCCGAACAGCGTGTTGGCCGGCACCACGATCGCGGCGACCAGCAGCGTCAGGCGGATCGACGCCTGCGTGTCCGGGTCGGAGAAGCTTTCAAGGAAAATCCGGACGCCCCCCGCGAAGGCCTGCGCGAGGATGGCACCGAGCGGCGCGAGCAGCAGCAGCCCGAGGAAGCCGAACGACACCGCCAGCATGGCGACGCGTGCCACGCGGGCGCCGCGCGTCATGCGGCGCCCGCCCGCCGTCCAGATGACGTCGGCGGCCATCAGCGTCCCACCCCGAGACCGAGCCGGCGCTGGCCCCAGCCCTGCACCAGGTTGATCGCGAACAGCATCACGAACGACATTGTCAGCATGAAGAAGCCGAGCGCCGCCGCGCCGTCGTAGTCGTACTGCTCGAGCTTGATGACGATCAAGAGCGGCGTGATCTCGGTCTTGAGCGGCAGGTTGCCGGAGATGAACACGACCGAGCCGTACTCGCCGATACCGCGCGCGAACGCCAGCGTGAAACC
>JALYJS010000356.1 GCA_030799345.1 Pseudomonadota bacterium
CTGCAGGACGCTGCCGCCGCGGAAAACCGCCTGCTGCCGATGTCACTCGGTTCTGAAGGCTCCTGCACGCTGGGCGGGATCATTTCCACCAATGCGGGCGGCACGGCGGTACTTCGTTACGGAATGATGCGAGCACTCGTGCTGGGACTCGAGGCCGTGCTTCCGGATGGCGCCGTGCTGGATCAGCTCACGGCGCTGCGCAAGGACAACACGGGCTACGACGTCAAGCAGCTTTTCATCGGCGCGGAAGGCACGCTCGGCATCGTGACGGCTGCCAGCCTTCGACTGTGGCCGCGGCCGGCGGGATTCGCGACGGCGTTCGCCGCGGTCGATTCACCCGCGGACGCCGTGCGGCTCCTCGGTTGCCTGCGCGAAGCGCTGGGCGACGCGGTGACCACCTTCGAGTTGATGCCGCGCATCGCGCTCGAGTTCGTCTGCCGCCATGTGCCCGCGACCCGTGATCCCTTCGGGCAACCGCACGCGTGGTACGTCCTGACGGAGGTCTCGCTGCCGCAGGCCGATTCCGACCTGGCCGGACGTTTCGAGGCGGTGCTCGCAACGGCCATCGGCGACGGCGTCGCAAACGACGCGGCGACAGCGACATCGGACGCCCAGCGCGAGGCGTTCTGGCGCCTGCGCGAGACGATTCCGGAAGGCCAGCGGCACGAAGCCCCGGGCCTCAAGCACGACGTGTCGGTCGGGACGGCGCAACTACCGCAGTTCATCGACGAGGGTCGTTCACTACTCGAGCGCCTGGCGCCCGGCGCCCGACTGGTGGCGTATGGCCACCTGGGCGACGGCAACCTGCATTTCAATGTCAGCGCGCCCGCCGGAAGCGACGGCAGCGACCTCGAGCACAGGGCGGATTCGATCAGCCGTGCCGTGCACGACCTCGTGGCACGCTATCGCGGAAGCATCAGCGCCGAGCACGGCATCGGCCAGCTCAAGGTCGGTGAACTGGCACGGTATGAGGACCCCGCTGCCCTCGACCTGATGCGGAAGATCAAGCGCACAGTCGATCCGCAGGGCATCATGAACCCGGGCAAGGTCCTGGACGATCGCGCGTGATGCGTTGAGCGAGGAAACGAGCGGTCAATTACCGCGCCGCCTGAAGCTGGCGGCTGCCATTGCGACCGTTGCCGGCGTCACGATTGGCAGCGGGATCTTCCGGGTTCCCGCCGAAGTGGCGACGCAGACCGGGAGCGCCGGCGGCATGCTCCTCGTCTGGGTCGCGGGTGGCCTGCTGACGCTGTGCTTCGCGCTGCTGTTATCCGAACTGGGCGCCATGTACCCGCGCGCGGGCGGGCTGTACGTGTTCATCCGCGAATCTTTCGGCGAACTCGCTGCCTTCGTCTACGGCTGGACCTTCCTGCTGATCAATCCAGCTGGCTGGGCGGCGATCGCCATGGTCTTTGCCGAGTACCTCGGCAAGTTCGTGCCCATGACCGACTTCAGCCGCCGCTCGGTCGCGGTGAGCCTGATCGTCCTGCTAGCCGCGGCCAATTACCGCTCCGTCCTGCTCGGCGCGGGGATCCAGAATGTGTTTACGTTCCTGAAAGTGGTCGCGCTGGTATCGCTCGCGATCTTCGTGATGGCGCTCGGCGATCCCGCGACCGGCTCGTTCGCCGGCGAAATTTCCTGGGCGCCGGCCACCCTTCCAGGTTTCCTGCTGGCGCTGGTTGCCGTTCTGTGGGCCTACGAGGGCGCGTCCTCGTTCTGCAACATGGCCGGCGAAGTGCAGAATGCGCAGCGCAATGTACCGCGCGCGCTGATGCTGGGCGTCGGCGGCGTGATGATCGTGTACCTCGCCGTCAATGTCGCCTATCTCTACATCCTGCCGCTCGACATGATCCAGAATTCGCCGCTGGTTGCCGCCGACGCCGCGGGGCGCGTGCTCGGCGCGGGTGCCACGGCCCTGATCTCCGGCCTGGTGATGGTTTCGACCTTCGGCGCGCTCGCCGGCGTCACGATGTCCGAGCCGCGCCTGTTCTATGCGATGGGCCGCGACCGCAACTTCTTCGCGGCGACCGGCCGCGTCCATCCGCGCTACGCGACCCCGCACGTCGCGATCCTGGTGGCGACCGGGATCGCCTGTACCTACGTGTCGATCAGGACCTTCGAGCAGCTCGCCGCAACCTTTGTGCTGGGATTGATGCCGTTCTACGCGCTCGCCGTACTGGGCGTCTGGCGCCTGCGCCGTGTGCGTCCCGACGCCGACCGGCCCTACCGGGCATTCGGCTATCCGTGGATCCTGTTCCTGTACGTGCCCGCGGTGCTTCTGGTGCTCGGCAATGCGCTGATCCATACGCCGGCGATCGCGCTCGTCAACGTCGCGATTTCGCTCGCCGGAATCCCCGTCTACTTCCTGTGGAAGAAGTTCTACCGCTGAGGGGCCGCGATCATTTCTGCTGGCCGGCAGGACTGGTCCAGCGGCTGTGCGGGCGGATCAGCCCTTCCTGGGCGACGCTCGCGACCAGCAGGCCCGAACGCGAATAGATCGCCCCTCGGCTGAAGCCGCGTGCCCCGGAGGCACTCGGGCTGTCCGTCACGTAGAGCAGCCATTCGTCGATCC
>JALYJS010000374.1 GCA_030799345.1 Pseudomonadota bacterium
GCCCGGTACGGCGGCGAGCCGCTCGCCGAGCGCGGCGCGGCCGAGCGCCGAGAGCCATCGCTGCCGCGCAAGAGTCGCGTCGGGGATCAGTGTCTGCGCAAATACCCAGGCCCGGCCGTCGCAGGTCAGTTCGATTTCACGCACGAACGCGGCGCCGCCCGAAGCGTTCAGGATTACCGCGTCCGCCGCGGACAGCGGCGCCAGCGCCTGCGCCACGATGACGAGCCCGGTCTGCCCACTGCAGCAAGCGCGTAACCGTTCAGTCAGGAGGCCAGGCTCACGCAGCCAGGCCTGCGCGCCGGCAGGGGCCGCCGGCAGGAAGTCATCCAGCCGTTCGCTCCACTGTGGCGCGGGCGTCTGTCCGGATGTTGCGGCGGGCTGCAGGTTCATACCTTTCCGTAGCGGGTCGCGGCGCCGATCCAGCGACGCTTCAGCGGCGCAATGTTATCCGCATGCGAGCGCAGCATCACGTCCGCTGCCGCCTGGACCCGCGGCAGCAGGTCCGCATCGCGCATCAGCTCCGCTACACGCAGCTGCATGAGTCCGGTCTGGCGGGTGCCGAGCAGCTCGCCCGGGCCGCGCAGCTCCAGGTCGCGCCGGGCGACCTCGAATCCGTCATTGGTGTGCTTCAGCACCGCGAGGCGTTCCTTCGCGAGCCGCGACAGCGGGGCATGCCAGAGCAGCACGCAGCTACTCGCTTCCCGCCCGCGGCCGACGCGGCCGCGCAACTGGTGCAGCTGCGCGAGCCCCATACGTTCGGCGTTCTCGATGACCATCAGGCTTGCATTCGGCACGTCGACACCCACTTCGATGACCGTGGTCGCGACCAGCAGTGCAATCGCACCCGCCTTGAACTCCGCCATGGTGCGCTCGCGCGCCGCGGGCGGCATGCGCCCATGTACCAGGCCGACACGGATCTCCGGCAGCGCGGCGGCCAGCGCCGCCGCCGTGTCCTCCGCGGCTTGCGCTTCCAGCAGTGCGGATTCTTCGATCAGCGGGCAGACCCAGTAGGCCTGGCGGCCTTCGAGGCAGGCCTTCTGGATGCGCTGCACCACTTCGTCGCGGCGCGAGTCCGGCAGCGTGACCGTCGCGACCGGCGTGCGGCCCGGCGGCAGTTCGTCGATGACCGACACGTCGAGGTCGGCATAGGCGGTCATCGACAGCGTGCGCGGTATCGGGGTCGCCGTCATGATGAGCTGGTGCGGATAGCGCCCGGTCGCACCCTTCTCGCGCAGGGCAAGCCGCTGGTGCACGCCGAAGCGGTGTTGTTCGTCCACGATCACGAGCGCTAGCCGGGCGAAGCGCACTTCCTCCTGGAACAGCGCATGCGTGCCGATCACGATGCGGCTGCTGCCGTCGGCAATGGCCGCCTGCGCATCGCGCCGCGCGCGCGCGGCCAGTCGGCCGGTCAGCAACAGCGGCTCGATGGCGAGCGGCGCGAGCCAGCGCACGAAGTTCTGGTAATGCTGCTCGGCCAGCAGTTCGGTCGGCGCCATCAGCGCGGCCTGGTGGCCGGCTTCGACCGCGTCCAGCGCAGCCATGGCGGCGACCACCGTCTTGCCGGAGCCGACGTCGCCCTGCACCAGCCGGAGCATCGGATGGGCGATGGCGAGATCGGCGCGGATCTCCCGCGCCACGCGTTCTTGTGCCGCCGTCAGCGTGAAACCAACTGCCGCGAGCAACCGCGCAGCGAGTTCACCCGCAGGCGCGATCGGCCAGGCCGGATCGCGGCGGATCTCGTTGCGCAACTGGCGCAGCATCAGCTGGTGCGCCAGCAGTTCCTCGAATGCGAGTCGCCGCTGCGCCGGATGACGGCCGGCCTCCAGCTCGTCGAGCCGCGCGTCCGGCGGCGGGCGGTGGACGTAGCGCAGCGCATCGCGCAGGTCGGGCAGCCGTAGCTCGCGCTGCAGTTCCGCCGGCAGCCAATCCGGTAGTGCTCCATCGCCGAGCGCGGCCAGTGCCTGCGCCGTGAGATTGCGCAGCCGGCCCTGCGGAATGCCGGAGGTCGCGGGATATACCGGCGTCAACGCGTCCTGCAGTGCCTGGGTGTCGGGTGCGTCCGCGCGCCGGTATTCCGGATGCACGATTTCCGGGCCATGCTTGCCGCGCCGGATTTCGCCGAAGCAGCGCAACCGGGCGCCGCGCTCGAGCTGCTGCTGTTGCGCGCCGCTGAAATGGAAGAACCGCAGCGTCAGGAATCCGGTGCCGTCGGAAAGACGCACCAGCAGCGAGCGCCGTCCGCGGAACACGACTTCGGCGAGCTCGATCGCGCCCTCGACTGCGGCGCGCTCGCCCGGGCGCAGCGATCCGATCGGTACCAGGCGCGTGCGATCCTCGTACCGGTTCGGCAGCAGGAACAGCAGATCGGCTACGGTCTCGATGCCGAGCCTGGCCAGACGCGCCGCGAGCGCTGGACCGACGCCCTTCAGAGAGCCAACGCGCCGGCTCTCGATCGTCACGGAACCAGGATGCAGTCGACCTCGATCGCGGCGCCGCGCGGCAACGCCGAGACGCCGATCGTCACTCGCGCCGGATACGGCTCGTTGAAATATTCCTGCATGATGCGGTTGGCAACGGCGAACTGGCCGAGATCGGTCAGGTAGATCGTGATCCGGACCGCAGAAGCCAGGCTCGATCCCGCCGCTTCAGCGACCGCGCGAAGATTGTCGAACACGCGCCGCGCTTCCGCTTCGAGTCCACCGGCGACCAGCTGGCCCGATGCCGGTTCTAGGCCGACCTGTCCCGACAGGTACACGGCGCCGCCCGCGGAAACCGCCTGGGAATAAGGCCCGATCGCCGCCGGTGCATTGCTGGTGTGGATGACTCTGCGCGTCATGGTTTTTCTTCCCGCTGCTGACTGGCGGCATGATACCGCGCCGCCACGTCATATCGCCGCGAGTGTCAGGTTCATGACAGATCGCCGGCGCCATCAGGTTCACGATCACTCCCGGGTCGAAACGCAAAACCGAGGAGAAAGATCATGAAGACCGAGATGTCCCAGAAAACCCGCACAGTGCTTTCCGGCGTGGCGGCGTTCGCAATCACCACCGTGCTGGTGTCCACGCTGGTGGAAGCCCTCAATCCGGCGCTGCTGCTGAGCGCCAACGGGTACGCGGAGCAGAAGCAGATCGCCGCCGTGAGCCTGCGGCGCGACGAGTCGGCACTGGAGGCTTGAGGCATGCGCACCCGTAGCGCCCGGCCAGGCGAGGCCGGGCGCCTTTTTTGGGGGTGCGCGACCCGGACGGAAGGACGCAGCATGGGCGATTCAAACCACCGCAGCGGCTTCGAGAGACTGCTTGCCCTGTTCACGAGCGTGCGGGCGGGGGAAGGCCGGTGCGTCGCGATCCTGAGCCTGCAGGCCTTCCTGCTGATGGTGGCCTACTACCTGATCCGCCCCGTGCGCGAAGTACTGATCCTGACCCACGGTGGCGCGGAGCTGCGCAGCTACGCCGTCGGCGTGCAGGCCGTGCTGCTGATCCTGATCATCCCGCTCTACGGCGTACTGGTCAGGCATGCGGATCCCGACCGGATGTACCGGCGGGTCCACGCATTCTTCATCGCCTGCCTGCTCATTTTCTTTGCGCTGGGCCAGGCCGGATTCCGGTTCGGTTTCATCTTCTTCGTCTGGGCCAGCATTTTCGGCGTCATGGCAGTGACCCAGTTCTGGGCCTTCGCCACCGACCTGTTCAACACCGCTTCCGGGCAGCGTCTCTTTGGCGTCATCGCCATCGGCGTATCGGCCGGCGCCTGGGCCGGTGCGCGCATCGCGGCCGCGGGTATCGAAGCCCTCGGGCCCTATGGCCTGATGCTGGCCGCGGCGTTCGTGCTGCTCGCGGTCATCGGCCTCTCTCCGCATGCGCGCGCGTCCGTGCCCGCGGCCGCCCGCTGCCAGCAGGGCAGCGAAGCATCGGCGGCCGCCACCGGCGGGGGCGCCCGGTGGCTCGGCGGCTTCACGCTGATCGGACGTAGTTGTTACCTCATCGGCATCGCGGCGCTCGTCGTGCTGCTGAACTGGATCACGTCGACCGGCGACTACGTGCTGTCGAGCTGGCTCGTGGACGTCGCGCGTCGCGAGGCGCCCGGCTCACAGGAGGTTTTCATCGGCCGCTTCATGGGCAATTACTGCGCGACGATCACGATGGTCGCGTTCCTGGTCCAGCTGCTGCTCGTCTCGCGCGTCATCCTGCTGGCCGGACTCGCACGTGCCCTGATGGTCACTCCGATCGCTTTCGTCGCGGGCTGTCTGCTGATCGGGGTCGTGCCCGTTTTCATGATGCTGCAGTCGGTGCTCGTGGTTCAGCGCGGGCTCGATTACTCGCTATTGAACACGGCGCGAAATGCCCTGCTGCTACCGGCCAGCCGCGAGGTCAAGTACCAGGCCAAGACGGCCATCGACACGTTCTTCTATCGCGCCGGCGACCTGCTGTCGACGCTGTCGGTGTTCGTCGGCATCCGGCTGTTCGCCGAGGGCCGCATGCAGTTCCTGTGGATGATCTTCGTCCTGAGCGCGACGATGGCGCTGGTCGCGTGGCTGGTCGGCCGCGAATACTCGCGCCGCTATGGTCAGGCCGATGCCTCAGCCATCGGCGGCGCACGCGCAAACGGTAGCCCGGGAGCGGTGCTCGCGCAGTAACCGGTCGCGGCGCGTCAGTAGCGCTCTCTGCATGAGGCGTATCATGCGCCCGATGTCGCAGGGCGCAACCCAGGGAATCCCGGCATGACGACGCTCGCCGGGAAGATCGTGCTGCAGCGCAGCCCGCTGTTTCGCGGCCTGCCGCCGTCCGCGCTCGAGCGCGTCGCCGCGCTCGCGACGCAGCGCCACTACGGGGAAGGGGAGATCGTCTGCAGCCAGGGTGATCCGGGCGACACGCTATATGCGGTCGTCACCGGCCGGATCCGGATCAGCAGCGGGGCAGCCGACGGCCGCGAGATCTTTCTCAACATCATGGAACCCGGCGATTCATTCGGCGAGATCGCGCTGCTGGACGGCGGAACGCGGACGGCGACGGCCATCGCTATGATCGCATCCGAGCTTGTGTCGCTGCGGCGCGATCACCTGTTCGCGCTGCTCGAGCGCGAACCGCAGGTCGCGCTCGACCTGTTGCGGCTCTGTGGCGAGCGCCTGCGCTGGACCAGCGGATTACTCGAAGACGCGGCGCTGCTCGATGCGCCGGCGCGCCTGGCCAAGCGACTGCTCAGTCTCGGCCAGTTGCACGGCGAGCGCAGCGGCAGCGGATTCAAGCTGCGCATTTCGCAGGAGGACCTCGCGAATTTCCTCGGCGTGTCGCGCCAGGCCGTGAATCAGCAGCTGCAGGCATGGAAGGCGCAGGGCTGGGTAGAGCTTGGGCGCGGCAGCGTGACCGTTCAGAATGTCGGCGCAATACAGAACGCCTCACAGTCGCGCGAAGCAGGGCCGGCTGCGAGGCGTTGACGCCGCCTATTCGACCCAGATGATCGGGTCTTCTTCTGCAGCTTCCCCGATCTGGGCGGTGTACTTGAACCACTTGCCTGCCTGGCCACGGCAGATGGTCAACACCTTCTCGTCGCCCGCCGCGATTCGGACGGGATTCTCTTCCTTATTTCCATTTCCTTTGCAGAACGGGCTCTCTTCCTCGCACTGTTCGTTCTTGAACAGCAACGTCAGTTCGCTTTCGCCTCTGTTATAAAAAGTAACTGTCCCCCGCTCCCGCACAACGAATTTTGAAATCGTCTGGTCATCTTCGACTGTGACGTTGATGCTCAGTCTGTCAGGAGGTATAAGCGGCGCCTTGATCGTCATGTTCGTGCTCCCCGTTGGCCGAAGTTGTCAGAGCATTGTGCGAATGTCTCCCAGTTCCGGCGCAGCCTTCAACAGGCTTTCCGGATAGCCCAGTTGCCGTGCGCGCCGCAAGTGGGCCAAGGCCTTCACCCGGTCGCCGAGCCCGAGCTCGGCCAGCGCAACGTAATAGTGGACGTAGTTGCTGTCATCTCCATCC